>JAFYET010000324.1 GCA_017544125.1 Ruminococcus sp.
AAGCGTTGAAGAGGCATCAAGCGTAGAAGAAACATCAAGCGAGGCTGACGCTTCCAGCGCTGAGGGCGATGCTTCCTCAGAGGGCGAGGGCGGCGAAGAAAGCGAGCAGCCTGTTGATATTTCCGAGGCTAAGAACAGCCTTGCAAACTATGATAACGCTCAGGTGACTTTCAAGGCTGATACCGACGTTACAAACCTCATCGGCGATATGCAGGAGTGCTTCTCCTCTATCAAGGAAGATGTTGAGAGCGTAATAACGGTAAGGACGCTAAGGGTAAGGACTTTGATGTTGAAAAGTTCGATAGCAGATGGGGCAAGAGAGGCAAGAAGTACGGAATAGACGCTACCTATGAGAGCGACTATGTAAAGAAAGTCCTCGCTGGCGATACCGCAGACCTCGTTTATATCAACGGCGATGAGTCAAGATGTAAGTATTCTATCGAAGAGGTCGCAGGCGTGCCTATGCTTAAGGTCGAGGTTCTCGATAAGTACCCCGACGGCGTAAACTATGAGATACCCAAGCCCAGAATAAAGCTCAACGAGATATTCAAGGGTCATGAGGATCTTCTCACCAAGGTAAATACTATCAAGATGGATATGATCCAGAGAGCAGTCGGTGACTTCACAGCTGATGACGGCTCAACAGCACACGTTCCCGGCAACTTCTTGGGTACTATCGCTATCCAGGCTCTTAAGGATGACAATAAGACCTATAAGGCTTGGGATCAGCAGGATTTCGAGGCTTCCGAGTGGGTTTCCGATTGGGTATACTGTGAGGGCGTTTCCAAGGAGCTTCTCGTTTGGAATACCCAGGTACTCTCCGCAGTTGACGGCGACCAGTACATCACTATCATGAGATGGGGTCAGCCCAACGACGCTTGCTTCTATATCGCAGACATCGCATTCTACGATATCGACGGCAATCCTATCAAGTTCTGATAATAGCAAAAGGCTGCTGTGCTTCACAGCAGCCTTTTTGTATCACCCCGCCCTGAACCCCTTTAAGCTCACGGCTATCTCTCCGCCTATCTCCATAGAGCAGGGCACCCCGTCATCAAAGGTCACGGTAAAGTCCGCCCCGTTCACTACGCCCTTGTTTACTGTCTTTCCGCCCTTGACCTCGGCAGTTATGCCTTTGCCGCTTCGGCACATATCAAGTGCATCTGCTATCATCACAGCAGGGGAGCTGCCGCCGAGCTTCTCCACGCTGTCAGATAGCTTTAGCTTTTCAAGCTCCGCCGTGAAGCTCTCCGCATTTTTTGATAGCTTCAGCCCCTTTATGCTCTCGGGTGCTGTGAATTCATACTCCCACCCGCCCTTGTCGGCCCTTAACGCTGCCGAGTACTCCCGCCCGTTGTCGCTTATTTCAAGCTGTGCGCTGTATTCTTCGGGCAGCCTGTCGGGCTGCGTGCTCTTCCCGGCACATGAACATAGCATCATAACGGGCAGTGCCAGTAAAATCAAACATTTCCTCATAAAAAATCACCTTTCATATAACAGACTTATAGTCAATTATATGAAAGGTGTTTGCTTTTAATACTTCTTTGAAAACACCGCTGTCAGTATCATCGCTATCCCTGCCACGATGATCACACCGCCGAATATGTAATGTACGGGCTTCATTCTCTCAGCTCCGTTCAGTATGCACACAAGCGGCTCATCGGGGTCGTATTTGATGTTTACCTTTTCCCCCACCGTGTATTCTGATGATGATTCTATCCAGTGGCGGTATAGCTTGCCGTTTACCTCGTAGTCAAGCGCTGTTTTGTATACAGGGTCGTTGTCCTGCCTGTAAGCCTCGCTGCATGATGAGACCGTCGCAACAGCAGGCTCTGTGCAGCGGTCAATGAGCTTCTGCGTTTTATTCGTGAATACCAGCGCAAACACTATGCCCACGATTATCGTTATAGCGCCGCATATTATCCTTACTGTCTTTATAAGCCTTCCTAAGCTCATCTGCGCTCACTCTCCGCTTTCCTTTCAAGCTCTGAAAGTGTTTTCGGTATCTGTAAGAGTATGTCTCTTGCAAGTATTCCCCGCTGTGACATCTCCTCGCTTAGTATCTCCGCCGAGCGCCCGAGCAGATAGCACCCAAGCGCCGCCGCCTCTTTGCCATCGACCCTCTGCGCCGTGAATGCCGATACCATGCCCGCCAGCATATCGCCGCTGCCGCCCTTTGAAAGCGCTGTGTTGCCGTAGCCTGATAGGATAACGCTCCCCTTGCTGACTATCAGCGTGCCTGCACTCTTTGATACGACTACAGCACCGTATTTCTCGTTTATTCCAAGGGCAAGGGGCAGCCTTTCCTGTATCGCTGTATTTGTATCAACGCCGCAAAGCCTTGCAAGCTCGCCTATGTGCGGCGTGAGTATCGTCTCGCCTTCTCTGTCAAGCAGAATGTCCCTGTTCAGCGCCAGGCAGTTAAGCCCGTCAGCATCAATTATCAGCGGGCAGCCTGCGTTCTCTATTGTGTATTTGAGCGTAGCGTGCGTGTGGTCACTGACACCCATTCCGCAGCCTATCAGCACCGCCGATGCGCTCTTTATTGCATCATCAAGCACCTGCGGCTCGTCCCCCTGCTCGTATGGCAGGAATGTGCATTCATACATACTCCCGGCTAAAGCCGAGATAACGCTCTTGGGTGCTGCCAGCTGAACTATCCCCACGCCGCAGCGAAGCGCCGCATTCGCCGCCATTGCCGCCGCCCCGTAGTAATTCTCGCTGCCTGCGATTATAAGCAGCCGCCCGAAGTCGCCCTTGTGCGCCCCCGGGCTCCGTGAGGGCAGCAGCTGCCTTAACTGCCTCTCGTCCGGCTCAAATGTCAAAAAGGGTAAATTTTTGTACTCTTCCTTTATCCCTATGTCATATACCGCTATCTCGCCGCAGCGGCTCTTTGTCGGCTCAAGCGCCATGCCCACCTTCGCCTTGTGGAATGTCACCGTCATGTCAGCCCTTACCGAAAGCTCGTCGCAAAGCCCCGTGTCTGCATTGCACCCCGAGGGAATGTCGCAGGCTATCTTGTAAGCGGGCGACTGCTCTATCGCCGAGAAAAGCAGCCTTGCGTCCTCTCTCAGCGCCCCTTTGAACCCTGTTCCGAATATGCAGTCAACCACTATGTCAGCACCGAATATCTCCGCCGCCGCATTCTCATCGCTGCCGCTTATCACTCTCACGCCGCCGCCGAGTTTTTGGTATGCCGCCTTTGAAAGCTCCGTCGCAGGCTCGCCCTGCGCCATTATCACGCTCACATCAAAGCCCGACTCATCAAGCAGCCCCGCACATACCAGCCCGTCACCGCCGTTGTTGCCCTTGCCCGCTATTATGCAGACCTTGTTTGCGCTGCAGCTTTTCTTTATTGATAGCTCATGTGCGGCTTTTGTCACAGCCCTGTAAAGCCCGCCTGCCGCATTGTCCATAAGCTCTGCAAGTGATAAGCCCTCTCTGTCCGAGCGCTGCTCGCACTCGACCATCTGCGCAACTGTCAGGTATCTTTTCATTTATTCGCCCCTTTTAAGCTCTGCCTGAAGCTGATGCGGGAAGAACTTTATCATTACCTCCCTCATCTCCTCATTGGGTGTAAAGAGTATGTATGTGTCGCCCAGCTCCTTGTGCTCGACCCGTAAGTACCATATGCCCTCGCCTGTGTTGTCATCAGCCGATACGATAGATGCGCTCTCGTCTATCACGCTCTCATCTGTCAGCGGCGCAAACTCCTTTGCTGTGCTCAGCTTTACGGTTATAAGGCGCTTTTTTGTGCGCTGTGCAATTATCTTGTCAAAGTCCATCTCGCCGTTTGTCAGTAGGTATTCGTATTCGTTGTAAAAGCCGGTGGTCACGTAGTAAGCCCCGTAGAGCGCCGCACCTGCCAGTAAAAGCCCGAGCCCTGCCACACCGAATGACGATGTCAGCAGAAACACCGCAAACGCCACTATAAACCCTATCACTATAACAGCTATCTTCGCAAAGCGGTCATTGCTCGTCTGTTCCCTTATAACATTCTGTTCCTTGTAAACGTCCATCTTTATTCCTCCGAAAAGTATTTCTCATGCAGGCGCTGTGCCTATATTCTCTCTCCGCCCGCCGATCATTATAAGTATACCACAAAATGCTTTTATTTTCAATACTTTTTTCATAATATCGGTGCAACATACCTATTGAAAACCGCCGGAATATGTGATATAATAAATAGTTGTAGGATTTTTTGTACTATTGAGTCTTTGGGTGCACGATCGAGTTTCTGCCCGAATGGGCATATTGTCGGCGTTTGTATTATCCGCTTCAACGGATAATACGATACCCCTTAACTGTCAACTGATGGCGAGGTTTGATTTATGCTTATAGATATGCACGTCCATGCGTTCAATGAAAAAATAGCCGCTAAGGCGCTTGCGGTGCTGGTGGGCAATTCATCGCTCACGCCCCTTACCGATGCCACTACCGCCGGTACGCTTAAAAAGCTCGATGAATGGGGCGTTGATAAGGCGGCAATACTTTCAATAGCCACTAAGCCATCACAGCAGGGGATAATCAACAGCTGGGCGGCTTCAATAAAGAGTGAGCGGCTTCTGCCCTTCGGCAGCGTCCACCCCGATGCCGATGACTGGTATGATGAGCTTGTCAGGATAAAGCGTTCGGGTCTTTACGGCGTTAAGCTCCACCCCGACTATCAGGGCTTTAAGATAGATGAGCCGAGGCTCTTTCCCGTCTATGAAGCCTGCGCTGAGCTTTCACTGCCGCTGCTTCTCCATTCGGG
>JAFYET010000325.1 GCA_017544125.1 Ruminococcus sp.
ATGTCAATATCACAAGGATTTTTCGCTTCTGCCAATGCCAAAAAACCTTCACCGTTTACTGATAGCTCGCAGTGCTCATAAGCTGTGTTATCCTCATTCTTAAATTCACGAGTTATCTCTGCTCCAAAAGCTTTGCAGTATATTTCTGCTGCTTCAAAACTGTTTTTTACATATACTTGTGTATAATTCTTCATCGCCGCCTCCGCATATTCCGATTTGTTTTGCTCGATCGGATCTCTATAAATATTATACATCCCGTTGGTTCAAAAGTCAACGTGTGATCGTCTTGCATCCTGTAAGTATTGAACCATAAAAAGGCTGTCACATTAGGGTGAAGAGCACCCAGTGCAGGGATAAGAACCTGGGTGAATTCAAAAAGCAGACGGGCGTGTAGGCATAACAAAAACCCGAGCCGACGATCACGGCTCGGGCTTTTTATTACGAATTCATAATGCATAATGTATAATGCATAATTGAGGTATATTGTATTATCCGCTGTGGCGGATAATACGAAAGTTTCGCTTCGCAAAACTTTCCCTTGCGGGCGACAATGGTATCAACGAAGTTGATACCGCCCATATCGGGCTGTTAGGAAAGCACTCTCGTAATATTCAGGCGATTTCGTTGGGGCGAAAGTCCGAATGGACATCCGTCGGCGAAAGCCGACACATTCATTATGCATTATGAATTATGCATTATGCATTTTATTTATGCGTCGCTCTACTTCTGCCGTCTAAACCTCCCCGCTGCTCTTGATAAAAGCGGCATAAGGGGGCGGGCGAATATCACGCAGACGGCGGCTGTTATAAGAAGCTGCGCTATCAGGTAGAACCTCGGGTGCAGCTCGGTGAGCAGGCACATGGCAAGCACTAAAAGCGTGCCGGCGGTGCTTAAAAGCGGTCTGAACTTAAAAGGCACAAAGCGCCTTGCATCGATCATTCTTATCACAAAGCACAGAAAATAGCTTATAAACGTAGCAAGGGCAGCGCCCTGTATGCCGAAGATCGGTATCAGCACGGCGTTTAAGATGATATTTGATATGCACACCGCAAGAATGGTTATAAAGGCGTTTTTGGTGTGCTGGGTGGCGGTGTAGATGCTTGCTAAAAACAGGTCAAGGCAGGTGAACACCGCAGCTGCTATCAAAAGGGGAGTGAACAGGTATGCCCCCCTGTATTCGGGGTAGACGCTGTAATTTATGAGTATGGCAGATATGGGCTTGACAAAGAGTATAAGCCCCGCAGCGCCGATAAATAGCACCGCCTCGTATGCGCCGTAGACCTTCTCGTAGAAGATGTTGCGGTCTTTTGACTCGTTCTCGGTTATGGCTGACATATTCCACGCCTGAAAGAATATGGTCGAGAGCATCGAGATAAGGTTCGGTATCTTTGTGGCGGCGGCGTATATGCCTGCATCGTCATCGCCCCTCATGCCGCCGATAAACAGCTGGTCAGAAAAGCCGGTAAACGTCCACATAACAGTTGTGGGTATAAGCGGTATGCAGAATCTGAGCATCACCTTGCCGAGCTCCAAGCTGAAAGCATCAGCCCGCAGAAACTGCCTCAGACTGCCCGCAAAGAACAAAAACACCGACGAGCACAGATCTGACAGTATGGTCGAGAGCATGAACCCCCGAACGCCCAGCCCCATATTGCTTATAAAGATGATATTGAATATAAGCAGCAGGAGCGTTGTTAATATGCCGTCAAAGGCAAAAAGCCGCAGCTGCTCCTTCGCCCTTACAAACTGCGAGCACTGGGCACGCACGCTCGATGTGAAGATATAAACTATCAAAAGCACCGTGTAACTTTCAAGGGAAG
>JAFYET010000326.1 GCA_017544125.1 Ruminococcus sp.
ACAGGAAAAAAAGAAGATCGGGCTCGGTGGGCGCAGCTATCACGGCGGTGGTGTGCTCTGTTGCAGTGGGCGGCGGCTTTGCAGGGTATTTTTACTATCAGGCAAACTACTCCGACGGCTGGCATACCGATAAAGACGGCAACCGCTTTTACATTGTCGGCAAGGGCGTGCGTGCTATGGGCTATCAGACCATAGACAACGCTGATTATATTTTCTCGGCTGACGGCTTTACACAAAGCGGCTGGCAGGAGTATGAAGGCTATACCTACTACCTTGACGATACAGGCGTTATACAGAGGGGCGAGACGGAGATAGACGGCGAGATGTACTACCTCTCTCCCGAAACGGGCATATTCAGGACAGGGCTCGTTGACCTTAACGGCTCAGAGTATTTCTTTGATGACCACGGCTTTACCTATGACGGCTTCTCCCAGAGCGGCGATGATATGTTTTATTATAACACCTCGGGTCAGAAGCTAAAGGGCTGGGCTAAGATAAACGACAACCAGTATTACTTCCTTGATGACGGCACTATGATAAAGGGCTTTGCCGATATCGACGGCATACCTTATTACTTCGATGCTGACGGGAAGATGCACTACGGCTGGCTCGACCTTGACGGCAAGAAGTATTACTGCGATGCAGGCGGCGTTGTGGGCAAGGGCTGGATACTCATCGGCAAAGACCTCTACTACGGCGATGATGAGACGGGCGAGATCTACTTCGGCTGGCACAAGATAAACAAAGAGAAATACCACTTTGAGGATAACGGCAAGCTCACAAAGGGCTGGGCTGATATTGACGGCAAGCGCTATTACTTTGAGGATAACGGGCAGATGGCTAAGGGCTGGATCCAGCAAAAGGGCAAGAAGTATTACCTGCAGGACGACGGCTCGGCTGCCAAGGGCTTTACCGAGATAAACGCCCATACCTACTACTTCAACAAGAAATACCAGCTGCTCACAGGCTGGCAGACGATCGATAAGAAGGATTACTACTGCGGCAACTCGGGCGTTATGTCAGTTGGCTTTATGTGCGTTGACGATGATTATTACTACTTCAACTCAGAGCACGCCCTTGTGAGAGGCTGGCATGACTACAACAAGCACTCGCAGGAGCAGAAGGATAAGGAAAAGGCGTATCTTGAAAAGATAAAATACAAGGAAAAGACCAAGAAAGAGCCTGCGTCATACGACTATAAGCCCGAGAAGGGCACCTATGACGAGCTGCAATTCAAGGCATTTGAAAAGCTGGGCAAGAAGCTGTTCAAATACGGCTATACCGATGAAAAGAGCGGCAAGGTGGTAACGGGCTTTAAGGAGATAGACGGCTTCACCTTCTATTTTGACGACACCACCGGCGAGAAGCTCTTCGGCTGGCAGACGATAGATGATAAGCGCTACTACTTCGGCGATTTCGGCGTTATGGCAACGGGCAAGCTGAAGATAGACGATAAGGAATACGCCTTTGAAAAGAACGGCGAGCTTCCCTCGGGCTTTGTCAAGAGCGATAATAACGTCAGGTACTTTGAAAACGGGCTGCCCGTTAAGGAGACCTTCAAGTCAGAGCGTGGCTACTATTACTACTTTGACAAGAAGGGCAACGCCGTAAAGGGCTGGCAGACAATAAAGGATAACCTCTACTTCTTCGGCAGCGATTTCAGGCTGAAGCTGGGCATTCAGAAAAACGGCAGCGACGTTTACTACATCACTGTGGGCGGCGCTGTTAAAAACAGCTGGGTGACGGTTGATAATTCCACCTACTACTTCGGAAAGGACGGCAAGGCATCAAAGGGGCTTGCTACCATCGGCAAAGTGCTCTACGGATTTGACACCGACGGCAGGCTGCTAAACGGCTTCAAGAAGATAGACGGCAACACCTACTTCCTCGACAACGGCGCAGTTGTCAAGGGCTTAAAGAAGATAGACGGCGTTATCTACTGCTTCGGCGACAGCGGCGCTGTTACCAAGGGCTGGGTAACTTACAACGGCAAGACCTTCTACTGCAACAAGGACGGCTCGGTGCTCATGGGCTGGCAGAAGATAGACGGCAAGAAGTATTACTTCAACGAAAAGGGCTCTATGCAGCGTAACAAAAAGGTCGATGGCATAAAGCTCGGCGATGACGGCGCAGCTGTCAAATAATGCAAAGTGCATTGAAAATGCTTGACATTTTAAGGGAATTGTGTTATCATTATACAAAGAAAAAAGGGAGGTAAACTACCTATGAAAAACGATTTTGATTATTTGTGGACAGATAAGAAAAGGACGCTCTTCGGGCTTCCTCTGTCGTTTACAAGATATTTCCTTACGGAAGATAAGTTCATAACCCGCTCGGGCTTTCTGAGCATCACTGAAGATGAGTTTGACCTTTACAGGGTAACAGATAAGAAGCTCAAATTCTCTATCTGGGAGAGAATGTTCAAGTGCGGCACTATCATGGTACACGTAAAGGACGTTGACACCCCCGTCAAGATCATCGACTCGATAAAGGAGCCGAGAAAGGTACACAACCTCCTTGAAACGCATATCAACATCAACCGTGACCGCTACAAGATCCGTGGCCGTGATATGGTCGGCATGGGCGGCGAGTACGATCACGACGACGGGACATTCATGTGATGCTTGAGTTTACTGAGCTTTCACGCCTTAAAGATGTATACACTGAGCTTGCAGCAGCTGATAAGCCCGTTCTTGTTTATGGGACGGGCAACGGCTGCGAAAAGCTCTTTTGTGTTTTTGAGCGCTTTGGCATTAAGGTGCAGGGGATATTTGCAAGCGACGACTTCAAGCGTGAGCGTGAGTTTCACGGCTTCAGGGTCTTAAGCCTTAGTGAAGCCGAGCAGCGCTTCGGCGATTTTTGCGCCGTGCTTGCCTTTGGCACGTCTATTCCCGAGGTCATGGGCAGGATAGAGGATATAGCTAAGCGCCACACCCTCTTTGCCCCCGAGCTGTCTGTGGCTGATGACAGCTTTTTTGAAAAGTCTGTTTTTTTGGACGATTTTGATAACGTGCAAAAGGCATACTCCCTACTCTCTGACGATAAGTCAAGGGAGGTGTTTGAGGGGCTTTGCCGCTTTAAGATAACGGGCGATATATCGCACCTTAAAAGCATATTCACCACCCCCGATGAGAGCTATGAGCAGATACTCCGCCTTGGTGATGACGAGATATACTGCGACCTCGGCGCATACACCGGCGACACGGTGAGCGAGCTGCTTGAACACACCTGCGGAAGCTACAGGCATATCTACTGCTTTGAACCTGATATGCGCAATTTCAGGCGCTTGGTGAAAAACCACCTCACCCTTGATAACATCGACTTTGTAAACGCCGCTGCGTGGGATTGTGACACACAGCTTAGCTTTTCGTTAACATCAGGCAGGCAGTCGGCGGTGAGCGATAAGGGCAGGGCAGTCTCGGCAAGGAGTTTAGACAGCTACCTTTCGGGCAGGGAAGTGACCTATATCAAGTACGATGTGGAGGGGGCAGACAGGCAGGCGATACTCGGCAGCAGAAAAACGATAGAGACTTACTGTCCAAAAATCTGCACAGCTGCCTATCACAGACCCTATGATTTCTACAAGCTGATACTCCTGCTTGACAGCATAAAAGAGGGCAGCCGCTTCTATCTGCGGCAATACCCCTACTACCCCTCGTGGGAGAGCAATATATTTATGCTGCCGCATAAATAATGCATAATGCAAAATGCATAATGCATAATTAAGGTGTCCTGCTGCGCAGGACGGGTTTTACAAAATTATACCCCCGAGGATTTTTTGATTTTCCTCGGGGGCTTCTTAAATGTATTGATTTGTGATCCTTAGCTCTGAACGTCTGCTCATAAGCCCGAATGGGCATCTGTCGGCGTAAGCCGACTCCACAATTATGCATTATGCATTATGCATTATGCATTATGAATTAAGCATTGCATCTTTAAGCCCTTTAACAAACTCTCCGACCGATGCGGGGCTCTCTCTGCCTGCCTGTGCTATGATGTTAACTATCGCACTGCCCACGATAACGCCGTCGGCGTGCTTTGAAATTTTGTTTGCCTGCTGCGCATCTGATATGCCGAAGCCTATGCAGTATGGGCAGTAGTCGCCCTCCTTGAATGGTGTCAGCAGCGTGTCAAAGTCAGTGGTTATCTCTTTTCTTGTGCCTGTAACGCCCAGGGAAGACACCACATACACAAAGCCCTTTGATGCCTCTGCTATCATCTTTATGCGCTCCTTTGAGGTGGGGGCTACGAGGTTTATGTTGTATATGCCGTATTTGTCAGCTGTATCCTGTATCTCGTCTCTCTCCTCAAAGGGCATATCGGGTACTATCACGCCGTCTATCTCGACCGCCTTGCAGGTCTCGAAAAAGCGCTCAGTGCCGTACTTGAATATGGTGTTTATATACATCATCAAAAGCAGCGGCTTGTCGGTCTTCTGTCTCAGGCTCTTAACAAGCTCGAATATCTTATCAAGCGTGGTGCCTGCCAAAAGAGAGCGCAGCGATGCTTTCTGTATGGTGGGTCCCTCAGCTATCGGGTCAGAGAAGGGAACGCCCAGCTCGATGATGTCAGCGCCGTTTTCAAACATTGCAAGTACGTTCTTCTCGGTGGTCGCCATGTCGGGGTCGCCTGCTGTTACGAATGTTATAAGTGCCTTTTTGCCCTGAGCCTTGAGCTGCTCAAAGCATATATCTATCCTGTTACTGCTCAACTATGTCAACCCCCTTGTATTTTGCTATCGAGTAAACGTCCTTGTCGCCTCTGCCCGAGAGGTTTATGACAAGTATCTGGTCGCTGCTCATTTTCGGCGCTATGTCAAGTGCCGCAGCTACTGCGTGCGCTGATTCGATTGCGGGAATGATGCCCTCGGTGCGTGAGAGGTATTCAAAAGCCGCTACCGCCTGCGCATCTGATATGGGCACATACTCAGCCCTGCCGGTTTCTTTGAGGTATGCG
>JAFYET010000327.1 GCA_017544125.1 Ruminococcus sp.
ATCATCATCGGAGTCTTCATCAGTGTTTTCGGTATCATCAGATGTTTCAGTATCTTCAGTTTCATCTGATATTTCGGCAGATATTTCCTCCTCTGCTGTCTCATCGGCAGTTTCATCAGTGCTTTCAGTATCATCGGTGATACCGGCATCGTCAGTGCTGAAAGTTTCTTCATTCTCACAGTCTTCAGACGTTTCAGCGATGATCTGTTCTGCTTCGTGCATACCGTCCGCGGTAATCTCTTCCGCAAAGGCAGGCAGAGAATATCCCGTGAACACGATAAGTGCCGTGAGCAAAGATATGAGCTTTTTTCTCATGCATATTCCTCCTTTTAATATTCTTGTGTAAATCACCACAAAAATTTAATTATTTAAATACATTTTAGCGGATTTTCCGCTAAATGTCAATGCCCTTTTTCAAAATATACTATAATGAAGGCAGAATTACAGCTTTGATTTTTGTTTATTTTGACAAAAGGGAGAGTGGCTGAAATGTATAAAAGAATACGTGATCTGCGCGAAGATGCCGATCTTACACAGGTTCAGATCGCCAAGATACTCAACTGCAGTCAGAGAGTCTACAGCAACTATGAGCGCGGCGACCTCGACATCCCCACAGAGATACTCATAAAGCTCGCCCTGTATTATAAAGTCTCCACAGATTATATCCTCGGTATAAGCGATAAAAGATAGCCCGTCATGCACATTAAGATGCATAACGGGCTTTGTTGTTTCAATCCTCAGCATATAACCAAAAACATCCCCGTCAGATATGTACAAACATATCTGACGGGGATAATTGCTAATTGCTCATTACTAATTGCTAATTACTTATTGTATCAGTAGTAGATTATTACCGGTACTGTGGATGTGGGATTGTTGATGTCAACATACTGGATACGGCCGTTGCCGTAGGAGCCGCTCACCTTGTAGTCCTCATAGATGGTGTATACATGCTCGCCGTCGTATGTTACCTCATACTCTGCATAGTATGTACCTGCGTCAGCCTCATGAGTGGTGCACTTGACCTTGAAGCCCTTGCCTATTACCTTGAAGCGGTACTTGTCAAAATCCGCCAGCAGCTTCTGCTCTATCTCGGTAGTGGTCTTGCCTGTCTCGGTAAATGTAGCAGTATGGCCGATACCGCCGAATCCTGCAGAGGAGAATGTGGGCATCGTGGGAACACTGCCGCCCTTCTTCTTTTCGGTGGTCTTCTTTGCGGGAGCCTTAGCCTCGCCCTTTGTGGTAACGGATACCTTGTTGGATACTCCGCCGAGCTTGTAGGACTTGCCGCTCTTTGTAAGGGAAGCTACCTTGAAGAAATACTTCTTTCCTGACTTGAGACCTGTAACGGTAGCCTTTGTGCCTGTCACTGTCTTTATCTTGACGAATTTCTCGGTCTTGCTGTCGTACTGATAGATGCGGTATGCATCTGCATCATCGACCTCGTCCCATGATATGGTAACGCTGTCATTGTCAGCCGTTGTCTTTATATGCTTGGGAGCAGATACAGCGCTTGCAGCATATACAGCGGTATCCTCAGAAACAGCCGTGGGTATTGTCACAGCGCCGCCTGCGAGCATGAATGCGAGTATAGCCGCAGGTATCCTCATATTTCTTTTCATTTCTATCACCTGACTAAATTAGATTTGGAATATCCGTATTAATGATATCATAATTATGAATGGATTTCAAGTGTACACAGGTATTGCATATATATTTTTACGTTATGCACAAATGGATATGCCCTTGTTTATACAAAAATCCACCCGATTATTTTACCTTTTCGGCAACAGCGTGCTTTGCAGCTATCATACCGAAGGTATAGCACTTACCCAGCGAAAGTCCCGTCTGATGGAAGGGATAATCCGCGCCGCCGTAGAAGCCGCCGCCGAGATTGCCCACGCAGTACAGCCCGTCTATAACGCTGCCGTCGGCAGCAAGCGCCTGTGCGTATTCGTTCGTGCGCACACCCGATACCTCCGCAGATACGCGGATATGCTTCCTTGCGCCCCAGAAGGGAGGCTTGGCGATCCTGTGAAGATACTTTGCAGGCTTGCCCATATCGGTGTCGCAGCCCTTGTCGCAAAGCTCGTTGTATCTGTCTATCGACTTTTTCATATTCTCATAGGGTATGTCAAGCTCTTTTGCCAGCTCCTCGAGGGTGTCGCATCTGTGCAGGTCTATGAGATTCTTGAACACGCCCTTAGGATCCTCCACAGCGCCGGGTATGAACTTCTCCATTACGAAAGGCGGCACCATGCCGTCAACGAAGCTGTTCTTGTCCCAGTTGACATAGTCGCTGTCATAGATAGTGCAGTACCAGCCCTTTGAGCCCTCGGCGTGATCTGCATCGAGCATACTGCCCTTGTACGCAGGCTGATTTCTGAGAATATTGCCCATATACACAAAGCCTGTATATTCATTCGTGAATCTCTCGCCGTTCATGTTGAGATAGAGGAACGGCTCCTCAAACATGAGTGCAGAGTCAAAATCGTGCATCATCTTTGTATGCCCCTGGGGCTCCATCTCGGCGCATGCTCTCATGGCCAGGATATGTCCGTCGCCTGTCTTGCCGAACTGCTTCTTGTCAAACTCCGCGATATCGGGGCACCAGCGTGAGACCATGGCGGGATTGTTGGTATAATCGCCTGTTGCAAGTATCACAGCCTTTGCATCAAAGCGGATATACTCGCCGTCGGAATTCTTTGCGATGACGCCCTTTACCTTTCCGCCCTCAGTAACAAGCTGCACCGCAGGGGTGGAGCAGTATACATCAAGTCTGCCCGTCTCTTCCTTTACCCTGTCCACAGCAGTCCTCAGGGCATTGCCGACATTGAGGGGCTTGGGGCCTATCCAC
>JAFYET010000328.1 GCA_017544125.1 Ruminococcus sp.
GCCGCCAAGGGTCATACCTTCGGCAGCCCCACATATACGTGGAGCAAGGACGGCAAGAGCTGTACGGCTTCAAGAAAGTGCTCTGTATGCAGCACTGCCGAGACGGAGAAGGCAACTATAACCTCCAAGGTCAAGACCCCTGCAACAGCAACGGCTATGGGCGTTACCACCTACACGGCGACCTTCAAGAATACTGCGTTTAAAACACAGACTAAGGACGTGACCGACATACCCAAGGTGACAGGGCGTATACCCGGCGATGCCAACGATGACAAGCAGGTGAACATTATGGACGTGCTTGTTATAAGGCAGCACCTTGCAGGCTGGAACGTTTCGATCAACCTTTCAAACGCTAATGTCAACGGCGACAAAACCGTAAATATCCAGGACGTTCTGCTCATAAGGCAGAACCTCGCAGGCTGGAACGTAGCGCTTGTATAAAAGGCTTGACTAATAACCATAATAACCAAACAGCACATAGAATAAGCTCCCCGGGAATATCCCCGGGGAGCTTTTGTGTATCTGTATCTGTTGTGAATGTTTTATTTTACCTTTACCTTTTTAACAGCCGACCAGCCGCTGTAATACTTTGTGCCGCCTACCGTCTTGTAGCTGCGAACCCTTACGTGGTAGGTCTTACCCTTTGTCAGCTTGCCTATCGTCTTTGAAGTGGCTTTTGAGCCGGCGGTCTTGGTGGCTGCCTTTGTGAACTTGCCTGATGTAGAGTATGCTATCTGATACCCCGTTACTCCCGACACCTTGCTGTAGGCGGCTCTGAGGTGCTTTGTCTTGGGCGAGGTCCCGCTTTTGAGGGTAGTCTTCTTCGGGCATATTTTGAAGGTCTTGCTTACTGTTCCCGTGTAAGCCCCCTTGCCTGTGACAGTTACTGTCGCTGTGCCGACAGCTTTGTTGTTTTTGTAGGTCACGGTGTAGTCGCTTGCTGCATTCAGCGTCTTGCCGCCGAGCTTTACCGTGGGTGCCTGAGTTATGGCTTTGCCTGTGTATGTCTTGTTTGACAGACCGCTGACGGCTGCCTTTGCGATGCTCGTGCGCTTTAGCTTTGCTGTGTGGCTGTCTTTATAGCTGCTGCCGCAAACCGTGCAGGTGTGCAGCGTATAGCCTGCGGCGATGTAGGTGGGCTTTATGACCTTAGTGGAGTAGTTATGCCCTGTATTATGTATAAGCTCTGTTTCCTCTGTGCCGCAGACGGTGCATTTTCTTGACTTCGTTCCGTCGGCAGTGCAAGTGGCAGCCTTTGTCTCAGCCCATTCACTGAAGCTGTGCTCAGTGAGCTTGGGTATGCTCTCGGTGAGCGCCTCGCCGCAGTAGCAGCTGCGTGTCAGCACACCGTCACTGCTGCAATCGGCAGGGCGTGTTACCTCGGCAAGGTAGTAGTTGTGGGTATGCTCCACGGGCGTGTCGCTGAACATAGCATTTACCCACTCGATATATGTGGTGCAGGTGTGCCCGTGAGCCAGTGCTTTCTTTACATTTATGCTGTCGCCCGAACGGTCGATGATAACGTTGAACAGCTTTATGTTTTCTGGGAAAGGACCGCCGAGGTAATACATGAATATCTCCCTCGCTATGCCCGAGGAAAGCCCTGCTGAGTTGTTGCTGATAACATAGTTTATGTATTTCTTCTGATAGTCCTTAGTCATCATAAGCCACGCAACAAGCTCAAACAGCGCCTTGTTCTCAGGGGTGTTACATGCCGCCTGTGTGGGCGCTATCTCGGTCATTCCGCTTACAAAGTCTTTGGTATCGAGCTCGCCGAGATACTGGCTGCCCGTCTTGTTGTATATGCTCTGCTGAAATGCTACATACACGTCCTTGTCGGTGCTCAGGTATATGGTTTTGCCGTTTCGCTTAAAGCCCCAATCCTCCGCCGGCTCATCGAGGGGGAGGGTAGGTACATAGTCGCCGGGGTTATTGAAGTTGAAGATATTATCAAGGCTCTCATCTGCGCTCTTGCTGACATTGGGGCAGCCGTAGGTATATGCAAACACCTGTGAGCGTGGGACAGCAAAGCCCTCACCGCCCAGCAGCCCGTTATCAAGATGAGCTGCTATGATATTTGCCACTGCGCCGCCTCTGCTGTGACCTGTCAGCAGGATAATGGTCTTGCCGGGGTCTGCCGAGTCGGCTGTCAGCTTGTCGAGCAGGGCTTGTTCGACCTCAAGCGCTGTTTTGCTAAAGCCTGTATGCTCATCGCCCGTGCCGAGGTTGAAGTTGCTGAACCATTCGCAGTTCGTGGTCGTGCCCCTCACGGGAACAACATACACATCATACCCGTCAAGCCTCTTATGCCCTACATACACCTTGACGTGGTCGTTATCGGCGTATGTGGGCTCGGTCGTTTCGTTTATCATTTCTATATCCTTAAAGCCCATATCATCAAGGCAGGTGAGGGCTGCGCTCTGCTTATAGGCAGCGCTTGAAAGCCCCACGCAGACCTTTGCAAGCTCACCGCTCATGCTCGCCGATGGCTCAAACAGCCAGCTGTCATCATATGCAAAGGTATGTTCAAGGGTCGTGGCTTTTGAGAAATAGTGCGCCTCGTCATATGAATAGCGGCAGGCGCTGTTTACCGTCGGCGTGTCTGCGTGAGCTTCGTCAAGCCCCTGCGCAGCTGCTGTCAGCGGGGCGTTATCACACATCACCCCGCAGGGGAGAGCTGAATAACTTATCATCATACCGAGTGCGGTAAGCACAGATACGGTCTTTTTCATAATATCACCCTTTCGTCACTGTATAAGCTTTTTACTTAATTAAAGTATATTACCGCCGCCCTGCATTGTCAAGCAAACAGCCTTACATTCGCGGCAGTTTGTGTGAACCTACAAAAACCGCAGCGGGGGATTTGTGGAAATTACAGAGAGCGATGCTCTTACAGCTCAAACCTCACAGGCAGCAGCTCATCAAGGGTATACTCTCCGTTTGTCAGAATGACCTTGAAGCCCCCGTCACAGAACTCGCTCATGACCTGGCGGCAGGCACCGCAGGGCGGGCAGGGCTGTGAAAGGTCGCCGTTCTCGCCGCCGACGATAGCTATCGCCTTAAAGCCCCTGTACCCCTCTGAGACAGCCTTGAAAATAGCCGCCCTCTCGGCGCACACGGTCAGCGAGTATGATGCATTCTCGATATTGCAGCCGGTAAAGACCCTGCCGTCATCGGTCAGCAGCGCAGCCCCCACCGAGAAGCCCGAGTATATACAGTATGCCTTTCCCGCCGCCTCACCTGCAAGCTTCAGCAGCTCGGCGTTTGTTATTATCTCAGCCATGTTAAATGCCCTCCTTTTTTATTATTATAGCATAAAAGGGGAGGGTTGTCTATATATAGGCGAATTTCCCTGATAAAAGCCCATTATATAGCGGTTTTACCTGTCAGGATATACACATATTTAACATTATGCCCGAACTTTAGGTAAAATATTTGTACAACACGCCGAAAATCCCTCGCGCAGCCGCTCTGATTGATGACAAATACTTCATTATATGTTATAATAACAATATAATTTTAATAAAATGCGCTAATTGTGCATTCAATTAACTTGCCTCAAAAAACCGATATGGTTTTTTAATAAATTTTCACCAAAAGAGAAAATTAAACTACATTTAAAAGGAGGAAATTTCTATGAATAATTCATGGAAGCGAGTTACTGCCGGTTTACTGGCATTCGCAATGGTAGCCGGTACTATACCTGCAAAC
>JAFYET010000029.1 GCA_017544125.1 Ruminococcus sp.
CTTGAAAAGGGCGACAAGGTCTACTGGAAAACCGCTGACGGTGACAAGTGGGTTGAGAGCGAAATAGGGCTTATCTCCCGCCACCCGTCAATAACGGGCATAACCATGCTGCGTGAAGACTATGAAAAAGCAGGCTTTGAGTTTGGGCCCATAATGCTTGTATCAAACAAAGACTGCTCGGGCGCAAAGGGCAGGGAATATGTATCAGCGGTGCATGATATGGAAGACCTTAAAGCATCGTTTGACAAGACAATGGAGGTCATGGATTTTCTTGTTTACTTTATGGTGTTCTTTGCGTCACTGCTTATAATCGTGGTGCTCTATAATTCGGGCAACCTCAGCTTCAACGAGCGTGAAAAGGAATTTGCTACACTTAAAGTCATGGGTTTTGGCAGCCCGAGGGTAAGGCGGCTCATATCTGTCCAGAATTTATGGCTGTCGATTCTCGGCATCATATGCGGTCTGCCTTTCGGGCAGATGCTTTTGCAGGAGATGATGGATTCAAACGGTGATGCGATAGACTGGCCGTGTCAGGTAGGGCCGCTTACATATCTGCTTGCGGCAGCTTTTGTTATGGGTGTATCGGTGCTTGTGGGCTTTATGTTCTCAAAGCGTATCAAGCGAATAGACATGGTAGGCGTACTGAAAGGAATGGAATGATATGTATAAAACAACTGTAAAAATAGACGGAATGATGTGTTCGATGTGTGAGGCGCACGTAAACGATGCGGTGAGGTCAAAACTCAGGGTAAAGAAGGTGACTTCATCACACAAAAAGGGCGAGACCGTCATCATCAGCGAGGGCGAGCTGACAAAGCAGGAGCTTTGCGGCGTTATTGATGAAACGGGCTACAAGGTCATCAGCGTGACAAGTGAGCCTTATGAGAAAAAGGGGCTTTTTGGCAGAAGGTGAGCCACCGCTGACAAATGGAGGAAAATATGAAAACTGCACTTATCATTGCCTGTATCGGGCATATCATCTGCGCACTTACCGATTGTATGCTTGCTTATACACCCGAAGGCAGATTTGATCTCAAAAAGGATACTGCCGACACGGAAAGAATGCGGAAGCTGTTTGCAAAAATGCCGCTCAAACAGATCGAGCTTTCTATGCTGATAGGCGTGCTTGCACTCTTTATGGCAGGATTCGGGTACATAGGAATAAGCAGGTGGGCAGAGCCGTTCTCATATATATCAGGAAAGATAATGTATATTTCGGGGCTTTTTTTCATCGTGCCGATAGCGGCACATCATGTGCTTTGCGGTGCGGTGGAATGGTTCTACATAAAGCTCGGCAGGACTGACGAGGCACTTGAATCCGTGCTTTGTTTTTTCAGGCGGACAGCCGCTGCAGCCATTGCTTATATAGGTCTGCTCGTTTTTGCGGTGACTCTGTTTGTGCTTGTCGTTTCCGGAAAGACCGGGCTGCCGGGTTGGGCTTGCGTTTTCAACACGCTTACATTTTTCTTGATACTTGCGCCTACAAAAATTCCCGCAAAGGGTAACATCGCTAATGCGGCAATGTTTTTGGGGCTGGCGGTGATGATATGATGCATTTAAAATACCGCTGTCGGCAGAGAGTATGAGGAATACGGAAAGTGTGTTGATGAAATCTTCAAATGTAATCATAGCATACTCTCATAAATACAGATGAATTTGAGTAAACAGAACTCATACTTGCGCTGCTTAATTAAGGCAACACCGCACAAAGACCGCCTGAGGGCTTTGTGCGGTGTTGCCTTAAGTGATCATAATGCGAGACATCTATCTGATGCCATTGATGCCAAGATCGATCATCCATGCCCCGAGTGCGGCAAGCCCCACATCGGCAGCCAGAAGCATCAGGAAATTACCTATTACGATAATACACCCGATAGGCTTCATAATGATGTTTGATCCCGAACACAGGATCGACCTTAATACTTCAAGAACCCCAAGACGTGCCCTGCACGGATCACGGCGGCTCACCATGATGTTGTACTCTTCACTGCTATCAATAAGTGATATGCTTATAGGACATATCGTGGTTTTTGGATCTGTTGTGCGCATTTTTCCGCCATCATCATAGGTGAAGCAGATGTGATCAACAGAATGTTTTCTGTATCTTTGTTTTTTTCGGTCACCGCTTTGTTTGTGGCGCCTTCTGTCTCGCTGCATTGCCCGGTTTATATCAGTTCCGCCTGTGTATCTCTGCCCGTCTATCCAGGCATATGTTTTTGAGCTTTTTTCGCCCACAACAGCTTTCACTTTTCTTGAGTAAAAAATTCCGCCGAAAATCTGTCTGCTGCCGATCAGCGCACAAATAATAAAAACCGCTCCGAAAATCACTTCAAATATTTCTACCAGATCCATATTGTTACTATCTCCTTGCAGGTAATGCTCTCTTTTGCGTCAGGTATATTGACCTGAACTATTAGCAAGCCAAGTGCTTGCCCATAAAAAATTATACATCATATCTGCGAACAAGTCAACCATTGATCAACGAAAAGAAAACAACACTATGAGCAAAATGAAAGCCTGTGTGTTCAGATACTTTCAACGAGCGGTATTATATTCTTCTCAATGAACTCCACACGGTCAAATATCCTGGGCTTGAATGTGCCTGTGATACCCACCGATATTCTTTTTTCTGTATCTGCATATATAATATTGCCGCAGTCGCCTATGGCTGCAAATACAGGCTTTTCCCCCGGCAGACGATACCACAGGTAACAGTACTGCATATTGCCGAACTTCTCATCAAGCTGTAGTTTGGGTGAAGTCATTTTACTGATCCATTGCTGTTTGCAATCGGACGGTTGGTTTTACATCTATATCATAGCGCAACCGTCCGAAAATTGCAACAGCATAATCTTAACTGTAATTCTTTTTCGGCAGATTGCCAGATCATTCAGTTGTTTCCTCTGTTCCGCCCAGGCGCATTGCACCGAGGAAAATATCGTACATCTTGCCCCACTTCTGCTGTCTGATATTTTCGGGAACATCATCGGGGTAAGAAACTCTCACCTTGATACCCTCATCAGACACATAGGGGGCTGCCTTCTCTCTTTTCTCTACGGCAGATGTTGTATTCAAATTTTAGTCCTTTCCGACAGCTTTATCTTTCTCGAGTTTCGCCAGCTTGTCAGCGATAGAAGTTGTAGCCATATCATCACCACCATTCTGAATTTTAGTCGAGCCGAACTACTCAGCCCCACACTAAAATTATATCGCGCTCAGATACTAA
>JAFYET010000329.1 GCA_017544125.1 Ruminococcus sp.
ACTTTTGAAGATGGATCAGAGCAGAGAACAGATGCGTTTAATTATGCTAAAAACGTGCTTGGAAAAGACTCAGGAGGAAAGCTGAATATCTCGGGTAATAATTCGTATTATGTATATGGCAGTTCAAACAACAGCCTGTATAATACAATATTCGGAGGAAGACAACCCGGAAAAAGCGTTCAGAAGCTTGTTGAGTCATCGGGTAAATTCCTCAGCTCGATCGATTCGATTATTAAGAGCATACAAGGGCTTAGACTCATCAAGCTGTTATTTGCGATAAAGGATTTCTTTGAATCGATCGGAGGCTTTTTTGAAGCCCTTATAGAATTTGCGATCGATGTTGTGCAGATAATCGGTGCGGTCATCAATGATATATCTAATGGTACAACTAATGTTCTGGGTTATATTTTTGATCAGTTGTATATTGGGTATTATATCAATGGGCATTTTAAAAGCCGACAAACGGCTGAAATAACAGATTTCACACTTGGAAAAGATGCAGGTAATGAAGGCTGTAATCTGAAAGGCGGCGGGCAGTGCTGTACTAATAGCAGAAACTTTGACGGTGCACAGATGGAGTATATACTTATCGGTTCGCCATGCGAGATAACTAATCAGAGATACGCATATTTTGCGATACTCGCATTTCGTTTGCTCGTTAATCTTCCTGTTGTTATTTCGGATAAAATAGTTCAGAAATCCATGAGCCACCCTCTTGTTGGCATAATAGTTGTCGTGGGAGTGGATGTTATCGAGAGCAAGCTCGATATGATGTTCATGCTTTGCGGGCAGAAGGTACCGATAATAAAAGATAAACTCAATTTCTATAATCTCGACAAGTTTATTGATTCGATTGGCACGATTCTCGACGAAGAAGTCAAAATGAAAGAGAATAAACAAATGTCATGGACTATGGAAATGGATAAGAAAACTGGCAGATCGTACAGAAAATACAAAAACAGCGATGTAAACAAAAAGATAACCGAGCAAACGCAGAAGAGCTTTGGCGTAGGAACAAATGATAACAAGCTGAAATCTGATGGCGGAATAATTCAGCTTGATTATAATTGGTATATCAATCTGCTGCTGTTGCTTTACCCGGCAAATACTAAACTGCTCAGAGTAGCCGATCTTATGCAGATGGAAGGAATGAAAAAGGATTCAAGCTTCAGACTTAGTGATTGCTACACATATGTTGCAGCAGATGTGAAAGCAAAATTCAAGCCCACACTGCCATTGTTGACAGACGGCAATGATCTGACTAAGCTCAAGCCTGTTGAATCATATCAGTATAATGGATATTGATGGAGGTATGAAATGAAAAAGACTGATGGATCTCTGACAATTGAGGCGAGTCTAAGCCTTACAGTCTTTCTGTTCTTGTTCCTTTCGTTTATTGCCTTGGGAAGATATACAACAACGCAGAACAAAGTCAAACATTCACTTAATGAGAGTGCAATAGTTATGTCTGCCAAGAACAATCAGCTTGTAAAAATACAAAGCTGTATAAATAATCTTGCCGGAACAAATTCAAGCGGCATTGTCGATCTTGTCAGCTTGTTCGATCCGGATTTTGCAAAGCAGATTTCTTCATCAATTGGCGTTCCGTACACGCACAGCTCATCACTTCCTGATGGGAATAAGTCAGCAGCTTGGAGCAATGATGATCTGAAAACAGAAGTGACACGGTATTTTGCATATTATTATCTTGATAAAGACTTGTCAGAGGTAAATAAAATGAGTTATTCTCAGATCAAAAGCGAACTTGAAAAAAAGGGGCTTAAAGATGTTGAGATTACCGGATATAACTATGAAGACAAAAATGGCGGGGAAACCAAGCAGATCATCCAGGACGGTACATTGTCGGTAATGATAAAGTATAAGATAGATGTTCCTTTTTCACTGGGTAAGCTGTTAGGAAAAAAAGCCGAACCTGAGTTTTGCGACGTGGTTGTTTTAAAGCTCTTGCAATGATTGGAGGTCAATGCCAAATGGATATTTCTAACGAAATGCTATTCTACGGCGGTATGATCGCAAGTGCAGTCTCTTTCCTGTGTCTTGTGGCGGGGCTGATCATTTTTAAGTTCAAAAAACTGACGCTCGATCATCGGTTTGACGAAGAATACGGAAAAGAAAAGAAGGATAAGGGATAATCATTATGCCGGGAATTATTGATTCAACATATGAAATAATAGAAAAGCTCGGTGCAGGCGGCGGGGGCAATGTTTACCTCGCAAGGCATATACGCCTGAATAAAAAAGTCGTACTGAAGATAGATAAGAGAAAGCTGACTACTAAGCCGGAGATACTCAGGCGTGAGGTCGATGTTCTGAAGAACCTCAAGCACGCAAATATCCCCCAGGTGTATGATTTCTTTGTTGAGGATGACAGTATAATAACTGTTATGGACTTTATCGAGGGCGAGAGCCTTGATAAGCCGCTTAAAAGAGGCGAGGTGTTTTCACAGCCGCAGGTGATCGAGTGGGCACGTCAGCTGCTTGATGCACTTGATTATATGCACAGCCCGACTCACGGCGACCCGCCCAAGGGCTATGTCCATAGTGATATCAAGCCTGCAAATGTTATGAGGCTGCCGGATAACAGCGTCTGCCTTATCGACTTTAATATCTCGCTTGCAATAGGTGAGTATAGCTTTGTCGGAAGAAGCGTGGGCTACGCATCACCCGAGCATTATGGGCTTGATTATTCAAATCCGTATGAGAATGCCGAAACTGATGACACCCAGACAGATGCTGATGTTACTCAGGAGGTCGCTGATGATGTAACCCAGACGATAACGGCATCTCAGTCGCAAAGCCAGTCATCTAATGTGACAGGCGGTAAAAGAATACTTCCTGATGTGAGAAGCGATATTTACAGCCTCGGTGCAACGCTTTATCATATGCTCAGCGGCTACAGACCGCCGAGAGATGCAAAAAACGTCGTACCGCTGCCAAAGGATAAATTCAGCCCGCAGCTGGTGGATATCATCTCAAAGGCAATGACACCGAACCCCGATCTGAGATTTCAGACGGCTGCACAAATGCTCGAGGCGCTGAATTCACTCAGAAAGAACGACCCCAGGGCTGTAAGGCTCAGGCGGGCTAAGAGGATAGTCGTGAGCGTATTCAGCATACTCCTTGTGGCAGGGCTGTTTACAGCATTTGTAGGGCTCAAAAGAATACAGCGAACAGATGAGATACTCAAAAATGCCGAATACTCGCATACGGCGCTTGAAAAGGGCGATATTAACGGTGCGATAGATCATGCACTTGCAGCACTGCCCAATGACAGTAAGCTGTTTGACCCGCCGTATATGCCGCAGGCGCAGAAGGCACTTACTGATGCACTCGGGGTATATGAGCTGAGTGATGAGTATAAGCCGCTTGGCACTGTTTCGCTTGACAGTGCGCCGCTGTATACGGCAATATCTCCTGACGGAAAAACAGGGGCGTGTATATGCTCGGGCAAGCTCGTTGTATTCGATACAGGAAAATGCAGCGTATTGCAGACTCTCGATGCTGACCCGTCGGCGTTATCAGAGGTGGAATTTATTGATGATGATAAGCTCGCATTTGCAGGCAAGAACGGCATCTGTGTATATGATTTTAAAAACGGCAATGACGTATGGAGCGGTGATAAGGCAACCGCTGTTGCTGTGAGCCGTGACGGGAAGACCGTTATGGGCATATACAGAGATGAGGGTCATGCAACCGTCTATGATGCAAAGGACGGGAGCGAGGTGTTCAAGCTCGATTTTGACGGCGGAAAGCAGAAGGTGCTCGAGAATGACAGCTTTGCAAACCCGCACAATAACCTTGCGCAGCTTAGCAATGACGGCAGATATGCGGCTGTGAGCCTTGATGACGGAAGGGTGCTGCTTGCTGATATAAGCTCCGGCGATGTGTTTACCGTCTTTGATGACAGCAGCTATACAAATTTCGCAGGTTGCTTTACAGACGGCTTTTTCGGGCTGGTCTCTTCAAAGGACAGCGTATCGGAATTTGAGCTTTTTGACCTTGAGAGCGGTGAGCTTTGCGCTCAGTCACATTCAGATAACGGGGCATACGGCATCAGCAGCGACGGGGAAAGGATATATCTGAAAGAAAACACTATCATCGTATGCTTTGACCCGAAAACAGGAGAAAAGACGACCCCTGTTGACAGTGAAGAGGTAATAACACGCTTTGATATAAGCGACGGTCATATCGTTGCTTTGAGCGATAAGCAGGCAGAGTTCTATACGCTCGAGGGCGTGCTCATAAACAAAAAAGTTCCCGACAGCAGGTATACGCTTTGCAGCATGAGCGCTGATGTATGTATTGCCGCAAATGAAGATGAACCGGCAGTGCAGATATTCGGCTATGAAAGAAACGATAAGAATATCATAGCGCAGTAGGTCAATGATTTTGAGCATTATGAATCAAGAGTGTGTGATGACTCGGGGAATATAATGCAGTTCAACATCGATCATTTCAGGATAATAGATAAAGACGGCAAGGTCATCGCTTCACAGCAGCTGCGGGACCCCGATAAGGAGTATGATCAGCAGTTTGTAAGAGGCGGCAGCGTACCTGTGCTCGAGGTCACATACTATGACGGCAGCGTTGACTGTTACAGCGCAGCCGACGGAAAGC
>JAFYET010000030.1 GCA_017544125.1 Ruminococcus sp.
ATGACGAACTACCACAAGCTGGGCAACCTCATCTGGGGATGGAGCGCACAGAATTCCGGCTGGTATGTGGGCGATAAATACTGCGACATTCTCTCTGTTGACATCTACGACCAGGGCAACCTGGCAGGGCAGACCGACCGTATACTCTTCCTAAAGAGCATATGCGCTACCAAGCCCGCCGCCATGAGCGAATGCGGCAACCTGCCCTCGGCTGACAACATCGTGCGTGACAAGGGCTACTGGTCATACATAGGGCAGTGGGGCGGCAACTTCCTGCTTAATGATGACGGCTTTATAGAAGAGAGCTACAACACCACCGAGAACCTCATAAGCATATACAACAGCTCCGTCACCCTGACCCGTGACGAGCTGCCCGACTTCACACAGCTTGCCATAAGCGCCGAGGAGGAAGCACAGAAGAAAGCCGAGGACGAGAAAAAGGCAGATGACAAGAAAGATAACAAGAAGGACGAGAGCAAAGAGGACAAAAAGGAAAATAATTCATAATTAGGGTCTTGACAAAAAGTCAGAAAGTGATATAATTGATTTATAGGTTTTAAATGCGATGACGGAAACGGGCAGTACAAGGTCTTTTTCAGAGAGCCGCACACTTTGGTGAAAGTGCGGTATCAGGCGGTGTTGTCAGATCATTCCCGAGCTTGCAGACCGAGCGGGCATTGCGCCCTTTAAGTCTGTGCGTATTCCCTGCGTTAAAGGGGCTAAAGCGGTCGTACATATCACACATACTATGTGCGGCAATAAGAGTGGTAACACGGAGTTTACAGCTTCGCCTCTTAATGGGGCGAGGCTTTTATTTTTGAGGAGGAAATCAAAATGTTGACACTTGATAAGGTCTATGATGCATCGAGAGTTCTGAAGGAGGTAGTAAGACCTACCGCCTGCATCTATGCGCCCAAAGTAAACGAGGGCGTTGACACATATCTTAAGACAGAGAATTTACAGGTAACAGGTTCGTTCAAGGTCAGGGGTGCTTACTACAAGATATCCCAGCTTTCAGACGAAGAAAAGAGCCACGGCGTTATCGCCTGCTCTGCGGGCAACCATGCACAGGGCGTTGCACTTGCAGCACAGAAGAGCGGCATAAAGGCAGTTATTTGCCTGCCCGACGGCGCACCTATCTCAAAGGTAGAGGCTACACGCAGCTACGGCGCTGAGATATGCCTTGTTCCCGGCGTTTATGACGATGCTTATGCTGAGGCTATAAGGCAGCGTGACGAAAAGGGCTACACCTTCGTTCACCCCTTTGACGATGAGAATGTAATAGCAGGTCAGGGCACTATCGGTCTTGAAGTTTATAACGAGCTGCCCGATGTTGACGTTGTTGTTGTTCCTGTGGGCGGCGGCGGTCTTATCTCGGGCGTGGCTTACGCTATCAAGCAGTTAAAGCCCTCGGTAAGAGTTTACGGCGTTCAGGCTGAGGGCGCACCCTCAATGGTAAAGAGCCTTGCCGATGAAAAGATTCTCTGCCTTGACAACGTTCATACAATTGCCGACGGCATACAGGTAAAGGAGCCCGGCGAGAATACATTTGAATACTGCAAGAAGTATGTTGACGGCATAGTCACTGTTTCAGATGACGAGATTTCTTCTGCTATACTCCACCTGATAGAGAAGCAGAAGCTCATTGCAGAGGGCGCAGGCGCTACACCGGTAGCAGCAGTAATGTTTGACAAGATACCCGATATCAAGGGCAAGAAGGTATGCTGCATAGTTTCCGGCGGTAATATTGATGTTACTATTCTCTCACGAGTTATCAAGAGAGGTCTTCTCAAATCAGGCAGGTCTGACACACTCACTATCCAGCTTGATGACAAGCCCGGTCAGCTCAAGGGCGTTTCGAGCATCATAGCAGAGCTCGGCGGCAATGTAATAGCTATCCACCACGAGCGTGCAAGCGAAGACAGCGACATTACAGAGTGCCTGCTGCGTCTTGTGCTTGAAACAAGGAACTACCAGCACATCAAGGATATAAGGGCAGCCCTCAAAAAAGGCGGCTTCAAAATATTAAACAGATAAAGGAGAATCCACTATGGCAAAAACAGTTTACACAAAGAACGCACCCGATGCAATAGGTCCCTACTCGCAGGCAAAGGTAGTCGGCAACCTCGTTTTCACATCGGGTCAGATAGCTATTGATCCCGCAACAGGCAACGTTGAGGCAACAACGATAGAAGAGCAGACACACCAGGTCTGCAAGAACCTTAAGGCAGTTTTGGAGGAAGCAGGCTCATCGCTTGACGGCGCTGTAAAGACAGTATGCTTCTTAAAGAACATGAGCGATTTTGCAGCATTCAACGCAGTTTACGGCGAGTATTTCACATCAAAGCCTGCCCGCTCCTGCGTAGCAGCCGCCGCCCTCCCCAAGGACGTGCTGGTCGAGGTTGAGGTCATAGCAGAGCTGTAAGCTCTGCTAAATGCATAATGCATAATTCATAATTAACGGCTTCGCCGTAACGATAACAACACCCCGAGGAATTTTGATTTTCCTCGACAAGCTGAAGGAAAAGTTCAAGTAAACAATAGAATAATTAACGCCCCCGAAGACGTGATCTTGTCTTCGGGGGCGTGTTGTATTCTGTAACTGTTATCAGAGAAGGTGTGCTCTGAGCTCCTCGCCGCTCTGCTTGCAGAGGTAAGCAGGGGGGATATCGAATATCGTCTTGCAGCCTGTTGCACCCTTAGCATTGAGCTTGTATGCAGCCCTTGCAAAAGCGCACAGAACGCTTGATGTGAACTCGGGGTTTGAGTCGAGCTTTAAGCTGAACTCGATGACGTGCCTTGTCTTGCCGCCCTCGCCTGTTGAGCCTGTGCGGAGAACGAAGCCGCCGTGAGGAATGCCGCTGTGGACTCTTGCAAGCTCCTCCTCGGTGATGAAGTGAACTGTCGTGTCGTAGTCTGCGAAGTAGTTGGGCATTGTCTTGATGTCATGCTCTATCTGTGCGAGGTCTGCGCCCTCCTCGGGAACTACAAAGCACTCTCTTGTGTGCTTCTCACGGGTGGAAAGCTCAGGGTCTTCGCCGTTTCTGACTCTTTCAAGAGCGCTCTCTACAGGGATAGTATACTGCTTGCCGTTTTTAACGCCCTTAACACGTCTGATAGCGTCAGAGTGACCCTGGCTGACACCCTTGCCCCAGAATGTGTAGTCGTGGCCGTCAGGCAAAACAGCGTTGCCGTACATTCTCATAAGCGAGAACAGACCGGGATCCCAGCCGATAGATATTATGCCGACCTTGCCTGCTTCCTTTGCTGCCTTGTCAACATTTGCAAAATGCTCGGGAATCTTTGCGTGTGTATCAAAGCTGTCAACAACGTTAAAGAGCTTTGCAAATTCAGGTGTCTGAACGGGGAGGTCGTTAGCGCTTCCGCCGCAGAGGATAAGAACATCTATCTCAGATGCGTGAGCTGCTGCGTCGTTTACCGAATATACCGGAACGCCCTTTGTCATTATGCTGACAGTCGAGGGGTCACGTCTTGTGAATACGGCGGAAAGTAAGAGGTCATCATTCTGTGCAACAGCATACTCAACGCCTCTGCCGAGGTTGCCATAGCCTAAAATACCGATACGAATAGTCATTGTGTTATCTCCTTAGTATTTATTTTTGACAGTGACAGTCTGCAAATATAACTCACTGTCCATAATATTTTAACAAATAATCAGCCCTGTGTCAAGGATATCACAGAAAGTTCAGGGATATCCACACAAAAAAAGACTGCCTGCACACAGCAGACAGCCCTTAATGTCATATCATTAAACCTCAGCTACAACGGGGTGATTTTTGTTTATCCTTAGAATAAAGCGTTTGATTGCAAGCCCGATATGGGAGGAGTCAGCAGAGCTGACTCCGCTGTCGGCGAAGCCGACACAATAATTATGCATTATGCATTATGAATTATGCATTCTCATAGGCATTGAAAATGCCTATGAGAAGTCAATATCCATAGCTATCTGCACGGTGTAATCGGGGAATGCCTGTGAAACTGCGCTCATCAGTTCCTTGTAGGTCGCACGCCTGTCGGGGGAATCAAAGCTGACCACCGCATCAAAGCGTATCTCCTTTGTGTCCTTAGTAAGGTAAAAGCCGTGCATCTGCAAAACATACTCGTTTGATAAAACTATCTTACGCACACGGTTTTCTATCGCTTTTATCTCATCGTCTTTGGTGTTTACCGAATATACGCCCACCGCTGTGAGTATTACACGGTGCTTTGCGTAAACAGCCATCTGTATCTCTCTTATGAGCCTGTCAAGCATATCGGCAGAATATGTATCGGGCACTTCTATGTGTATAGAGCCGTTCCACGCATCGGGACCGTAGTTGTTGAGCACCAGGTCATATGCACCCTGCACGCCCTCAAACTCCTTAACGGTGTGCTTTATGCTCTTTGCAAGCTCGGGGTCGCCACGCTCGCCGAGTATCTGCGAAACTGTTCCGCCAAGCATCTCAAAGCCCGATTTTATGATGATAAGCGATATCACCGCACCAAGCCAAGCCTCGAGCGAAAGGTCTGTGAGCATAAACACCACAGCCGCCGCAAGGGTCGATGCCGATATTACCGAGTCAAGCACAGCGTCCTCGCCCGAATTTATCAGCGAATCGGAATTGAACTTCTTGCCGACGCTCTTAACATACCGCCCGAGGAATATCTTCACAAACACCGCCACACCGACAATGATCAGCGAAACCACGCTGTAATCAGGTGTCTGCGGGCTGATTATCTTCTTGACCGACTCGGTGAATGAAGCCGCCCCCGCATAAAGCACTATCATAGCTATGAGCATGGCGCTTAAATACTCTATGCGCCCGTAGCCGAAGGGGTGCTTTCTGTCAGGCTCACGCCCTGCGAGCTTTGTGCCTATTATCGTTATGAGCGAGCTGCCCGCATCTGATATGTTGTTGACAGCATCAAGCACTATTGCGATAGAGCCCGACATAAGCCCTATCACCGCCTTGAAGCCCGCAAGCAGCACGTTAGCTGCTATGCCGATGATGCTCGTTCTGACTATCGCTTTTTCTCTTGATGCGTCCTCTGCCGAGGCGTTCTCGATTATCTGCGTCTTGTTCATAGTTGACCTCTTTGTTGTGTGTTAAATCTCGTATAAAAGATATCTGCTGCATTTGTAGTATTCATGGATAAGTGCAGCCTGCTCTTTTGTAAGCTCACGCTCATCAAAGAACGCCGCCAAAGAGCAGAGGTAGCCGTAGGCGGGGTTCTTTTTGCCGCAAAAGCGCCTGCCGTACATTCCCTGCACCGTGTCGAACCTGTGCTGCACCTCTCTTACAGTGGCGCAGCCGGAAAAGATATTGTTATCAAGTGCGCTCTTGTCGCAGCTGTCAATAAGCGCCCGTGCGGTGTTTACCGTCACAAAGAGCCAAAGCCCCACATCATCAAGCCTTGCTGGGCGGTCTTTTAGCTTGTCAAGCGTCTTTGAAAAAATATCTTCCATTACTTGAATTTCTCTTTCAGCTTGTCAAAGAATGTCTGCCGCTTCTGGTAGTTCTTTGTTTCAAGCGTCTGCTCAAAGTCTTTAAGCGCCTTTTTCTGCTCCTTGCTCAGGTTCTTGGGTATTTCGACAAATACCTTGACGTAGTGGTCGCCCCTGTCGTTGCGGTTGACCTTCTTTATGCCCTTGCCCTTTAAGCGGAACACCGTTCCTGCCTGTGTGCCCTCGGGCACTGTGTATTTTACCTTGCCGTCAATTGTCGGCACTACTATCTCGTCGCCTAAAGCTGCCTGCCCGTAGGTTATCGGTATATCCGTCCATACATCGTAGCCGTCACGCTCGAATATGGGGTCGGGGCGTACTGTAAGTGTGATGTAAAGGTCGCCGTTAGGACCGCCGTTAAGACCGCAGTTGCCGCCGCCGCCGACTCTCAGCTGCTGACCGTCATCGATACCTGCGGGTATGTTTACTTCCTTCTCCTCGGATATCTTCACCATGCCCTTGCCGCTGCACTTCTTGCAGGGGGTGTCTATGATCTTGCCCTTGCCGCCGCAGCGTGAGCACTTGACCGTCTGCCTTACCATGCCGAATATCGACTGCTGCGAGATGTTCACAGTACCCTTGCCGTTACAGTCTGGACAGGTCTTGACCGACGAGCCTGCTGCTGCGCCCGAGCCGCCGCAGTCAGGGCATTTTTGCAGCCTGTTGACCTTAACGGTCTTGCTGACACCCTTGCACGCCTCCATAAAGCTGATAGCAGCACCGACCTCTATATCAGAGCCACGGCGTGGTGCGTTGGGGTTCTGCCCTCTTCCGCCGCCGCCGAATGCGCCGAATATCGAATCAAAAATGTCGCCCATATCACCGAAGCCGCCGCCGAAAAAGCTTGAGAATATATCGCCGAGGTCAAAGTCCATACCGCCGAAGCCCGCGCCGTAGCCGCCCTGCCCTGCGCCGTAATTCGGATCGACTCCCGCGTGACCGAACTGGTCGTAACGCGCCTTCTTGTCGGGATCGGAAAGAACCTCATAGGCCTCGTTGGCCTCCTTGAATTTTTCCTCCGCCGCCTTGTCGCCCGGATGCAGGTCGGGGTGATACTTCTTTGCAGTCTGACGGTACGCTTTTTTTATTTCGTCCTCGGTGGCGTTCTTGTTAACGCCGAGGACCTCG
>JAFYET010000330.1 GCA_017544125.1 Ruminococcus sp.
CATTTTGCTCTTTCATTGCCTTTTCCTCCTCACGGCGCTTTTTGTAGTATTCATCGGTCGCCTCTGCACGCCTTACCGCATCAGCCCAGGGTGCAAGGTCGGCGTAACTGTCGTCCTTTACCGTGTAGTAGGGCATCGTGTAGTAATCATCATCAGCCTCAAACAGCTCACGCCCCGAGCGGATAATGTCTACTGCATTATCATCATCAAGCGCATCAAAGTCAGCCCTGCTTATCTCGCAAAGCTGATAATAGCCCCGCTGACTGCGCTGTGCTGTGCAGATGTTTTTCTCTTCGTCATAACAGGCCTTCCAGCCTATTCCTTGTTTGAATTGCATAGCGATCTCTCCTCTTGGCAAAACTGTTCTACGTGAAATGTTCGTTTATTGGAAGGTTATTTCCTCCTTACGGGCGGGTCTGAGGGTGCAGTCGGTCAAACCGACCACATATCCCGAAGCCTGCATACCCTCGGGAGCTTCATCAAAGCCCTCTGCCCTCTCTGTCGGGAAAAGCTCCCCCGACACGGGGAGGAGCAGCCTTGGTCTGTCCTTGTCAGGCTCGTATCTCTGGCAGAGCAGCCTTATGTCCGTGACAATACCCTCAATTACCGAAAAATCGGGCTTATACTCGCTGTGAGCCTCATAGCAGTAATCGACAAAGCTAAGATCGACGGCCGTATACAACCCGTTGTTCGGACGGACTACCCATTTGATCTTATCTCCCGCCGTAAAGGGTGTGCCGCAGCATTCGAGCTGCCAGCTGTCATAAAAAACGGTATAATGCCTCATTATGTGCCCTCATACTATCATCATACTGTCACCAAACGAGAAAAACCTGTACTTCTCCTCCACCGCTACCTTGTAGGCGTTCATGGTGTTGTCGTACCCGAGGAACGCCGAGACGAGCATGATAAGCGTGCTTTCGGGCAGGTGGAAGTTGGTTATAAGCCCGTCAAGCACCTTGAACTCGTAACCGGGGTAGATGAATATGTCAGTGTAGCCCTCGCAGGGCTTGATCTCACCGAAAAAGGTCGCCACGCTCTCCAAAGTGCGGCAGCTCGTGGTGCCTACGGCGATAACACGCCCGCCGTGGGCTTTGGTCTTGTTTATAAGCTCTGCTGTACGCTCAGGGAGCTCGTAGTGCTCACGGTGCATCTTGTGGTCAAGCACCCTGTCTTCCTTGACGGGGCGGAATGTGCCGAGCCCGACGTGAAGTGTCACGTAGGCGATGTTTATGCCCATATCTTCAAGCTCCTGCATCTGCTCTTTGGTAAAGTGCAGCCCCGCCGTGGGTGCGGCAGATGAGCCGAGCTCGTTTGAGTATACCGTCTGGTAGCGCTCCTTGTCCTTCAGCTTTTCGGTGATGTAGGGTGGCAGGGGCATCTGACCTATGCGGTCAAGTGTGGCAAAGAAGCTGCCCTTTTCGCACTCAAAACGTGCTATGCGGTTGCCGTCTTCAAGCACATCGGTGATGACGGCTGAGAGTATCCCCCCGCCGAAAACAAAGCGTGTGCCGACTTTGGCTTTCTTGCCGGGGCGGCAGAGGATCTCCCACTCATTTTCGCCCCGCTGCTCTACCAGCAGGAACTCTATGAAGCTGCCGTTGTCAGCCTTTTCGCCGTAGATACGTGCAGGCAGCACTCGTGAGTCGTTCACCACCAGCAGATCGCCCGGGTGCAGGTAGTCTTTGAGGTTGTAGAAGTGGTCGTGGGTACACTCCCCCGTCACCCTGTCAACTTTGAGCAGCCGGGAAGCGTTTCTCGGCTCTATCGGTGTCTGAGCTATCAGCTCCTGCGGCAGGTCATAGTAAAAATCCGACCGCAGCATATTGTTTGTGTCAAGCATTTTATCAGTTCCTTTTATAATTCATAATACACATAGTCAATGCATAATGCACGAAATCAATGCATAATTCATAATGCATAATGCATAATTGAGGTATCGCCCTACGGTCGATGATATGCCCATTCGGGCAAGCCGCCTGCGGCGGCTAATTAACAATGCATAGTTTTCACACAACCCATAATTGACAATTAGCGGCACAGCCGCTTTAAACATCCGTCCGCCGCAGGCGGACTCCTTAATTATGCTTAGCGTTTTCCGCTGAAAGCGGATAATGCGTGAATATATGCATTATGCATTAGTTACAGTTTCACTTTATCAAAATCAATGCTCCTCGCAAAGTCGTCAACTTCGTTTACGGCTATGCCGCTCTTTTCGGGGGAGGCGGGTTTATTTGCCTTGAAACGCTCCTTTTCGGCGGCGGCGGCAGCGGGGGTGCGAATGCCTTTTTTGTGCCATTCTTCAAGTATCTTGTTGATATAAGCAAAGCTCAGCTTGCCCGTGTTGTCGATGTTCTCTTCGTAGGCGAGCTGTACCATATCAAAGCCGAAGCCCATGTCCTGCCACGCCTGAATGTAGCCCTTCTGCTTCTTTGTGACAGAGCTTGTAAGCTCGATGAGCCGCTTTATCTTCGCTTCAAATGAGTTGTATGAGGTCAGAGCGATTATCTTGCGCTCGATGCTGTCAAACTCGCTTATCCCCTCGTCGAACCAGTCACGGGCAACGCTTAAAATATATGCGCTCTTGCACTTGCCAAGGCTCTTGCAGTATTCGGCTATCATAAGTATGCAGGCAGGGTCAAGCTCTAAGTGCTCGTACATTTCTAATATGTCGCCGATGTTCGAGTGGGTCAGCTGCCTGCCCGCAAGCGCCTCCATGCTCTGCATAAGGTCAGAAAGCGCCTTGTCGGCTTCGATCTTGGCGGCTATCTCCTTTGGCGTGTAGCGCACCCTTGCGTCACGGGAAGTGTCACGGGCAGTACCCTTTATAGCCTCAGCCTGCCCTATGAGTTTAAGCTCCTGCGAGGGCTTTTCATCAGCTTTTTCGGGCGGGCTGACGGGCTGTGCGGCTGTGTTTTCTGCACCCGTTATCCCCTCAGCGGCAAAGACCCCGAGCTTTGAGAAGTGTATCACAGCTTCTCTTACCACCTGCTCAGATACCCCCGACATATCGGCTATCCTTTTGGTATCGACCGCCTCACTGCCAAGACAGTATATGCACAGAAGCACCTTTATCTGCTCGCCTGTGCTTATTTTCATGTATTCATCAACTACGCTCGCAGGCATCATAAACACCCTGCCCAGCATAGAAAACCTCACCCGTATCTCCATATTTCCCTCTTCTTTGCGTTTATTCGATAAGTAATACTATTATATCACAGTTTGTGAGTAAAGTCAAATTAGTTGTAAGGTGTTAGAAGTAAGAGGAAAGAAGCCGGGGGCCCTGCGCCCGAAAGACCCCTTAGCTAACACCATTTGGCAGCCGCCGCATAAACAACACCCCGAGAAAACGTGAGATCCTCTCGGGGTGCTTTGCTATATACAAGTATTCTGATCATCGGCGCTTTGCACCGATACCTTAATTATGCATTGGAAATGAGCCTTTAGCTTATTTCCTTATCTCTCCGATGTACTCGATTATCTTGTCATAATCGTCCTTGACCGTCTGATAAAGCTCTCTGCCCTTTTCGGTGCCGAGCTTTGAGCGCAGGGTGTTGTAGAATGCGCTCTTGTTCTTGGCACTCTCGGCTGTCTCACGAATTAGCTTGAGCTCCTCTTTGGTAAAGGGCTGCTTGTGCTTTGCGCCCATAAGGTTGTTGAGGAACTGGTTGACCTTGCCCTTTTGCAGGCGGCTGAGCTCTGCTGTGGCGAGCTTTTTCTTCTTGGGGGCAGCTTTCTTGACGGGTTGCTTTTTGGCAGACTTCTTTTCAGCCGGCTTCTCCTCCGGTTCTGCTTGCTCTGGCTCTGCTTGCTGATCCTCGGGCTCGCTTTCAGGCTCGCTTTCAGGCTCTGCCTGTGCGGGGGCGGGGGTCAGCTCCATTGCCTTTGATATCTCTGCCTCGAACTGGTCGGGCTCTATCTCGGGCACCTCGGGTGCGCTGAAAAGTATCTCCTCAGCCTCTGCCGGCTGCTCCTGAATGACCTCGGGCTCGGGCTGTGCCGGCTCGGGAGTGACAGGCTCGGGTCGTTGTCTGGCAGCGCCTATGTTCACACGCCTTGAAACGTTGGTCTTGCCGAATGAGCGGTAGCGCTCCACCACCACGTCAAAGCCCTTGTCCTTGCTGACTATCACAAAGTCATGCTCTGCATCATAAACGATGCCCAGCACCGAAACTATGTCAAAATCCATAGCGTTCATGATGCCGTTTTTGCTCTTGTAGAACTTTATCTCCGCCTTGGTGGACAGAAGCATTCTGATTATCGGTATTTTCAGCGTGTCTGCCTTTTCGCTGTAAAACACTATCAGCTCGTCGTTCTCTGTAAGGTTGTTTGCCCCCTCAAACCCGCCGCTGTTGACGTTTTCGAGGTCTATAAGATATGTAGTGTTCATAAGTTTTCTCCAATTATAGAATTATAGGATCCGCCCGCATGGCGCACCTCAATTATGCATTATCAGTAGTTGTGCCAATCGGTAAACCGCAGGTCGGTCTGGTATATTTTGTCGTATGCGCCGCAGATAAGGGCGGTGTCGTAGATATCCGAGCACTGGAAGCTGATGTAGTTATCGGTCACGCCCATAGACTCAGGTCTTATGCCCTTGATGAAATTGTCAAGGTTGAGCTGCGGTTTATACTTGCGAAGATATGCTTCAAAGCTTGATTTTTTCACGCTGCCGTCATTGGGCTTGTCCTGACCGAAAGTCAGCCCGTCATCTTCCATTTGCACCGGTGCGTAGAAGTTCTCATAGCCGTCATATATGCTGTAATCATACCCCGGCACTGTAAGCTCCTCATGCTCCCAGAACCTGTTGCCGCAGCCTTTCATATCATCATAAACGTGCCATAAGAAAGTGTCGTTAAGCTGAGAGATGTTTGGCGCTATCTTCTTTTCAAGGGCGTTTATGCGCTCGGTCAGATAGGCGGCTATATCGTCATCAGACACCTCGCCTTTTTGTGTGAGTTCGTAAACGCTGTCCCACTCATAGCGTATCTCCTCACAGGAATCGAGTATCTCTATCATGTCGTCCTTATATAGCCCCATATACCCGAGATCAAACGTACCCTGCACCTTGAAGCTGCCGTCCTCGGCATAGACCTTTACCATAATGATGCCTCCTTTGCATTGAATTATCGCTGATACTATTATAACCTAAATCGGGGCGGTTGTCAATGCAATTCGGCATAACAAAATACCCCCTGACAGCTTTGTCAGAGGGCAGCAAAATCTACAAGCATATTGGTGTAGAGCACCAAATCTGCAAAGGATATGTACGCCATACTACCCGTATCAAATGCATAGCATTTGATACAATCCTTCATCTCTAAGGAGACCGCCAATCTTCGTTTTAAGAACTCGGACTACAACATCATTATAGCACTTATCTTCCCTAATGTCAACAAACCGCACCTGCCCTTAAGCAGATGCGGTTTTGTCACTTACCTATGTCCTGATAAAGCAGCCCGTCTATTGTGCTGTACCACACAAGCCTGCCGTAGCGGTAGAGAGGCAGCCTTGCCTGCAGGCTCCATTCGGGGTACTGCCTTGCCATTATCAGCGTGCTCTCATTCACAAACGCCACGAATGCTATGTGGCAGTCCTTTGTCATCTCGTGCGATGATGTGATGTAGAGCTCGCCGTCTGTCTCCTGCACATCAAGGCGCTGCGGCTGCTCTGCCGGCTTAGCATCAAGCGGTGTAAGCCTGCTGCCGCAGCAGCTGACCGACGCATCACCCGATGATGTGATGATATTGCCGCACCCGGGGCAGACATAAAATCTTACTCTTTTCATATTACCTTTCTCACTTTCGTTTATCTCACGCTCCCCCGACAGAAGCGTTGCTTCATCTGTTTTAAGCACCTCAGCAAGCCTTATTATCAGCGATATATCGGGGCAGCCGCCCCCGCACTCCCACTTTGAAACGGCCTTATCGCTGACGTTTATCATATCAGCAAGCTGCTTTTGCGTCAGCCCCTGCGCCTGTCTGAGTTCTCTTATGAGTATGCCTGTTTTTATCACGTCCATACTTTCGCCCCCCTCGATATGTATATTGTAGCGCAAAACGGTGGGCTTGTCAATCTCCGGGTAGTAGAGGGGGGGATTGACTGCGGGGGTGGGGTGTGGTATAATGCTGTAAAGACATTATACCGGAGGTAAATCATATGACAGAAAGGGCATTGTTTTCGGCTCTATCCTGATGACTGACCTCCTTTCTGAGTGGCAGAGACGAAAAAAAGACCTTGCTGACGGTAAGATCAGCAAGGC
>JAFYET010000331.1 GCA_017544125.1 Ruminococcus sp.
AGCACTCAGCTATACGAGGGGCGCTTGGAAGCCCTGCCCCCCTGCGAGGAGATTGGCGGGCTTACGCTGATAAGGGCAGGAATACTCATACGGCGTGAGGACATTGCGGCGTTTGCAAGATACAACGCCCTTGAAACGGCTGCCCCCCTATCATCGGCAGCCGAAACTGCCCCCATACTCAAAGCAAGAGAGCTTATAGCAGAGCTTGCGCCCGGCAACAAGAACTTAGAGATAAACATTCTTCGCTCATGCGAGGAGGTAAATCTTGAAACGGTAATCTCATATGTCAGGGACGGCGAGGTAAGAAGCGTGTTGGAGGAGTTTTAGGACAGGTAACAGGTGAGGTGTCGCCCGAATGGGCATATGTCGGCGCAAGCCGACACCTTCATTATGCATTATAAATTATGCATTATGCATTGGTCAGCTTCCGCTTTATCACACCAATCACAATCAAACGAGGACTACATAAATGGACAACAGATTCGCACGGGCCGAGCTTATATACGGCGATGCTCTTTACAAACTTAAAAACAAGCGTGTAGCCGTGTTCGGCATAGGCGGCGTGGGCAGCTATGTCGCCGAGGCGCTCGCAAGAAGCAGTATCGGCGCTATCGACCTGATAGACAGCGACACAGTTGATATAACAAACATCAACCGCCAGCTCTACGCCCTTACAAGCACTGTCGGCAGATACAAGACCGAGGTCGCTAAAGAGCGCATTCTCGACATAAACCCCGAATGCAGGGTAACGACGCACACATTCTTCTACAGCGCCGAGACAGCTGACAGCATTGACCTTAAAAGCTATGACTATGTGATAGATGCCATCGACTCGGTGACATCAAAGCTGCTGCTCATAGAGCGGGCAAAGGCGGCAAACATCAACATAATATCGTCAATGGGCACTGGCAACAAGACAGACCCCTCACGCTTAGAGATAACCGATATCTTTGAAACGAGCGTATGCCCGCTTGCAAGAGTTATGCGCCACGAGCTCAAAAAGCGAGGCGTGACAGGGCTTACCGTCTGCTGCTCAAAAGAAGAGCCGGTAAAGGTATTCGCCCCCGGGGATTTAACGTGCGATAAGCGCCCAGTTCCCGGCTCGACATCATTCGTGCCGCCCGTGGCGGGCATGATGATCGCCGGCAGGGTGATAAACGAGCTGGTGTTCAGCACTTAGATTCAAAACCAAACAGAGCTGCTGCAAATGTGCGGCAGCTTTATTTGCGCAGGCAAAAGCATTATTTGCCTATCAGGAGATGATCAATATGGATAAGCAGCATATTATTCATAAGATATATGACTATTTAATGAGCACGCTGGCAGCGGTGGCTTCGGTGCTGATACTTCTTGACACAATACAGTCGCTCAGAAAATGGGAGTGGGTGCTGTTTATAGTCATATATCTTATCTTCACTGCCGACCTTATAACACGCCTTGCCAAGGCAAAGGACAAAAAGCGCTTTTTAAAGCACAACTATATGGACGTGATAGCGCTTATACCGATACACGGGGTCTTCCCGCTGCCCTTCGGCGGCAGGGCTGACAGCGTGCTTCGGGTAATAGGGCTTTTGAGGATAATCGCCTTTTTGTCAAGGCCATTAAGAAAGCTGCGGCGGTTTTACAACACCAACGGCTTCAAATACGTGGTATTTGCAACGGTCATGACGATAATCACAGGCGGCGTGCTCATACACTACGCCGAGGGCATGGCTTACAACGACGGCATATGGTGGGCATTCGTCACCGCCACCACCGTGGGCTACGGCGACATCTCCCCTCACACTGTTTACGGCAGGATCATAGCAATGGTGCTGATGCTGGTAGGTATAGGGCTGATAGGCTCGCTTACCTCGACTTTGACATCGTTCTTCCTTTCAAGGCACAAAAAGAGCAGCGGCTCGGCAGTCATCGCCACGGTAAAGGACGAGCTTGACCGCTTCGACGAGCTGTCAAGCGATGATGTAGACAAGCTGTGCGAGGTCCTGAGAGCGCTTAAGAAACAGAAATAATGAATAATGCCCCCTGCCATGATATGCGGCAAGGGGCGTTGTTGACTTTTTCAGATGTATATGATATAATATGACCGGTTCGAGTTCCGAATAGGATAGGCGGCTCCTTGATATCATTCAAGGAGGTGATGGCATGGCGTACATAACCTTTGCAGACTTGGTGCTTTTTGCCAATATGCTTATAGACTTTGCTGCCCTGTGCTATCTTATCTTCCACAAAAAGAAGTAATTTAGCATAAAAAGCTAAACACCGCCGAATACCTGGAATTGGCGGTGTTTTAGTATTAAACCCAAAAATTCAACAAGGTGTCCGTTCTACATCGGGGGTCGTTTGCAGCTTCCCCCGAGACTCGGGCTATTCCTTTAATATGATTATAACACACCCCTGACGATTTGTCAAGGGCGTTTTTTTCGCCCCTGTCATTCGCCAAAATTTTAACAATATGTAAAAAATACGGCAGATTATTGCAATATGGGCGAAAACGGAGTATAATTAACTTAATGGGGCTTCCTCAGACAATGCCCCAAATGTTTGATATGGAGGATTTGTAATTATGTTAGTTTCAGCTACAGAAATGCTCAAAAAGGCAAGAGAAGGCAAATACGCAGTAGGTCAGTTCAACATCAACAACCTTGAGTGGACAAAGGCTATACTCCAGACAGCACAGGAGCTTCAGTCTCCTGTTATCCTTGGTGTTTCCGAGGGCGCAGGCAAGTATATGTGCGGCTTTGAGACAGTTGCAGCTATGGTCGCAGCTATGGACAAGAGCTTAGGCATCACAGTTCCTGTTGCACTTCACCTCGACCACGGCTCTTATGAGGGCTGCTACAAGTGCATCAAGGCAGGCTTTACATCTATCATGTTCGACGGTTCACACTTCCCGATCGACGAGAACGTTGCTAAGACAAC
>JAFYET010000332.1 GCA_017544125.1 Ruminococcus sp.
AGTAGAGGTTGTCGGGGTTCTTGCCGTTTATTATTATCATGTCAATGCCGTTTCTGTTAGCTATCTCGGCGGCGTTTATCTTAGTTCTCATGCCGCCTGTGCCGAGGGCTGTTCCGCTGCCGCCTGCAAGCTGTCTTATCTCGTCGGTTATCTCCTCAACTACGGGTATCAGCTTTGCGCCGCCCTCTTTTCTCGGGTCGCCGTCGTAAAGCCCGTCAATGTCTGACATTATGATGAGCAGGTCAGCATCTGCAAGGGCTGCCACCGTGGCCGCCAGCGAATCGTTCTCGCCCACCTCTAATTCCAGCTCGTCGATAGCCACCGTGTCATTCTCGTTTATAACGGGAATAACGCCGTGCTCGATTATCTTTTCAAGGGCGTTCTTGACGTTCTGCCGCCTGTCCTCAAGCAGCATGAATTTGGTAAGCAGCATCTGCGCTACATTCAAGCTGTATTCCGAAAAGAGCTTGTCGTAAAGATACATAAGCTCGCACTGCCCGACAGCCGCACACGCCTGCTTTGAGGGTGTGTCCTTTGGCTTCTGCGCAAGCCCTAACTTCGCAACGCCCAAGCCTACCGCACCGCTCGATACAAGTATTATCTCGTGCCCTGCGTTCTGAAGGTCGGCAAGGTTCTTAACAAGCCCCTCGACACGCCTTATGTTGAGCCTGCCCGTCCTGTGGGTAAGCGTCGATGTGCCGAGCTTTACTACTACTCTCTTTTTTTCCTTTAAGTATGACATTTTGTCTTTCCTCTCCTGTTCTGTTTGTTCTATTTGTGATAGAAAAAGTAATCTGCATATACCGCCCTTATGCGGTTGAATAAAAAGTCTAAAAACTCGCCGCTTTGTGACATTTCCTCCATTTGCTGCGGGGTCACGAGCTTGAAGTCTACCGTCTCCCCCTCCTGCAAGGTGATGTCGCCCTCATCAAAATCCCCCTCATAGAGGTAGAAAACGTGTATGCAGCCCGAGGCTTCTCTAATTATCCGCCCCATGTAACGAAGCTCCCCGGGGTCAGCCTTAAGCCCCGTCTCCTCAGAAAGCTCTCGCACAGCGCCGTCAAGGGGCTTCTCCCCCGCCAGCACCGAGCCGCCCGATATCTCCCACATACCTCCGTATGGCTTGTCAGGGTGGCGCTTGGTTATCAAAAACCTGCCCTCGCTGTTTTTAGAGAGTATGTCTACAACTATGTGAAACTCGCCCTTCGGCATTCTTTTTTGGTCATCACGCTCGTATTTCCTGCCAAGGGGCATAAGCTGCCTGTCGTAAAGATCCCAGTATTCGGGCATATCTATTCTCCTTTGTCTTCGTCGGGCTTTCTGCGTATAAGCAATATCACAGCCGCCGCTGCCGCCGCTATGACCGTAATAAGCACGGCAATCAGCCCATATCTCAGCATCTTTTCTATCACATCGCCAAACCCCGTGCCCGATATGCGAAACACCAGCCTGCCGCCCTGCGCCACCAGCGCATATGGCTCATCAGGCTTGTACATCTCCTCAAACACGTTGGCAACGCCCAGCACCTGCCCGTTCTGGTCAACATATGCCGCCCTGAAGCTGCCGTATTTTTCATAAAGCTCTTCTGTCGTGCAGTATCCGCTGTATAGGTCAAGCTCCTGCTTTACGTTGTTGTAATAGCCGTCTTTCTCGCTGCCGTTCACCGTCATCATGCGCAAGCCCCTGTAATGGCAGGTCAGGCTCACATAGCCGTCCTTGTCATAGCAGGCTATCTCGCTGTCAGCGTTTACATTCAGGCTCTCGTATTCGTAGACGGTGTTCTCGCTCTTGTCAAGATAGCCCCTCTTTATCCTGCGTGGCGGGGCGCCAAAGTCGGTGTAGGCTTCGTCACTCTTGGGCAGCTTAATAAGTATATCCAGCCATACTGTGCCCTCGGGGGCTTTCTCGCTCTCCCAGCTCACATCTGCCCGGTATGGGTCAAAGTCAAGCGCCGCTGCCGGCATTACCGCCGCTATTAGCAGCATAAGTGCAGCCGCTATGGAAAATAAGCGCTTCACTTGGGTTCTCTCTCCTCAAACGGTCTGCCGAATGAGCCTATCTCGATAAGGTTTCCCTCGGGGTCGGCTATGTAGCAGGTGCGCTGCCCCCAGGGTTCGGTGGTGGGCTCCAGTACAGGTGCTGCGCCCTTGTCAACCGCCGCCTTGTACTGCTCATCGACCTCTTCAAAGGTGTCAACATACAAAGCAAGCTCAGCATGGCCGTTCAAGCCCTTAACGTATTCGTATCTGTGTGAGGTCATCTTCTCAAAATCATCACGCCCGTAGAACATAAACAGCGTGCCGTCCTTGATAAGGTAGACGTTCTTCGTGTCCTCCGGCTCTTTGATCTCAAAGCCCAGCACATCACGGTAAAACCTTATCATCTTGCCCATATCCTTAACGAATATGCCAAAGCCGTCAAGTCTCATAAGCCCCTCCGTCAGTTAACAGCGTTTATCGGCTTCCCGTCACGCCACGCCTTAAGGTTCTCGGCAACACGCTCGATGAGCCGCTCCCTTGTCTCCCTCGGTGCCCAGGCAACGTGCGGGGTGATAAAGCAGTTATCAAGCCCCTGTAATGGGCAGTCCTCCCGCATAGGCTCCAGTGTCAGCGCATCTATGCAGGCTGCGGCTATAACGCCGCCTTTGAGTGCCGCCGCTAAGGCAGGCTCGTCTATCAGCCCGCCACGGGCTGTGTTTACAAGCAGCGCATCGGGCTTCATAAGCCTAAGCGTCTGCTCATTTATCATCTTGTCATTGTCCTCCGTCAAAGGGCAGTGGAGCGACACTATGTCAGAGCGCCTTAACAGCTCTTCAAGTGATACACATTCAGTGCCGTCCGTTACCTTTGCAGGGGTGCGGGTGTGTGTTATGACCTCCATGCCGAAAGCCCTTGCGATTGCTGCCACCTTGCGCCCTATGCTGCCGTAGCCCACTATGCCTATCCTGCGCCCTGCAAGCTCGGCTGTGGGTATGCAGAAGTTTGAAAACAGCTTGTAGTTTATCCACCCGCCGTCGGCGGTCATTTTTATATACCGGGATATCTTCGAGTAATATTCAAGTATGAAAGCAAATGTGTGCTGCGCCACCGCATCGGTAGAGTAGCTCGGCACATTGCAGACCACCGCCCCGTGCCTTGCTGCAGCTTTAAGGTCAATGTTATTGTAGCCGGTAGCGAACAGCCCCACGTATTTTAAATTGGGGCAGGCAGAGAAAACCTCCTCGGTGATAAGGCATTTGTTGCAAATCACCGCATCGGCATCGCCTATAGCCCCTGCTATGTCTTCATTTTTCGTAAAGCCGAACACCTTCGCCTCGCCAAGCCCGGTTATCGCATCGAGCTTGACATCATCACGGGTGACAGTCTCGGCATCGAGTATGCATATTTTCATTCTTACCTCTTGCCTCTAACCTCTTACCTCTAATCATCAAAAGCCTGCTCTACGGCATCTTCCTTCTGCTCGGGCGGGGTGTGTTCTTCATCAGTGCTCTGTGCTGCCTCGGCAGCCTGCTCTGCGAGCTTCTGCTGCTTTGAGAACTTCATACCCAGCACCGCCGCCGCAATAAGCATTGCCAGCTCGAACACGCCGAGAAGCGCTATGAATATCGAGTCGGTGTTCATCTGCGTTAAAAACGTGCCGTCCACCGCAAGTGCCAAAAGCAGGTAGTGCGATGAATGCTTTCTGTAATACTGCGTGCAGTATACCACCGTCGCTATGATACAGAATATCAGGTGCGGCGTGAAAGTCAAAGGCGTGTAGACGTTTTGCATTTTAGACTCTGCAAAATACATAAACAAATTTACCATCTCCAAAATATAATATCAGCTGTTTTTGCTGTTTAGTATGAACTTTATGAAGTCCTCTCTCGGCAGGGGCTTTGAGAAGTAATAGCCCTGAATGTATTCACACCCGAGGGACGAGAAGCGCTCGAGCATCTCCTTAGTCTCAACGCCCTCAACTACTATCTTCATCTGAAGTGCCTTTATAAGGTCGATAGAATGCTCTACCACCAGGGTCATCTTTTCGTTTTCATCGCTTCTTGCAAAGGTCTTGTCGAGCTTTGTTATGGCAAGGGGCAGCAGTGCGATGCTCTGCATATTCGAGTAGCCCGTGCCGAAGTCATCGAGCGAGAATGATATGCCCGCTTCGGTGAGCTTTCTGATGTTTGCCTCCATAACGCTCTGTGAGCTTGCGGCAAATGTCTCGGTTATCTCTAAGTTTATCCTGTCATGGGGTATGCCGAAGCGTGCAAGGGTGCCTATTATCTCGTCTGCCAGGTCATCTCTCATGCACTCGACTACCGAGAGGTTTATCTCTATGTAGTCAAGCCCCATCTGCTCAAATTCCTCGCTTGCGATAAGGTCGCAGACACTCTCGAAGACAAATGCGCCTATCTTGTGTATCTGCCCGTTCCTCTCCGCCTCGGGAATGAACAGGTCGGGCGGCACGAAGCCGTATTTCTCGTCCTTGAGCCTTATAAGAGCCTCAGCCGAGTTGAAGCGCTTTTCCTTTATCGAGTATATGGGCTGGTAGTAAACCTCAAGCCTGTTTTCTGATATGGCACTGCTTATTATCGAATCCATATCTATGAGCATATCATACCTGCCCGATGCAAGTATGTCATGCGCCGTAGATACCCCCGCCTCTGAGGGAATAGCCTTGTTTATAAACTCAGAAAGGGCATTGCTGTCGCTCAGATCCCCCGGGCAGTTTATAAGGCATACGTATGCAATAAGGTTTATGTGCATAGAGCTTACCTTGATGGGCTTTCTCAGGTCGTCAAACAGAGCCTTTGCAAGCTCGGGCGTTTTGCTGCGGTATTTCTCATCAAGGGTCACCGCAAACACACCGCCCCGCAGATAGTATATCTCGCAGAAAACACCAAGCTCGGTGCGGCGCTTTTCCACAAACTCTATGGTGCGCCCCAGTATCTTTATCCTCTCCTCGTAGCTTAACAGCTCGCCGAAGGAGTGGAGGTTGCTTTCCTTTATAACTATTATGTCAAATATCTTCTTGTTGAGGAATGAGCGCCGGGTGTCCTCAGCAAAGGCAGCCCTGCTCTTTGCGCCCGATTCTACGTCGATTATATCCTCGGGCCTTTGCACCATTACCGAGATAAACAGCAGCCCCACCGCCGTTGCAAACATCTCAACGGGGTATCTCGGGAATATCATCTGGAACACCACAGCCCCCACCATGCAGGCAAGCAGCAGTATCAGCGATACCCACCTTATGGTGTTGACCGAACGCCTGAACCGTATAAGCACGTATGCAAGATACACTATATATATCGCAGCCGTAACATACAAAAGCCAGAACCATTCGCCCCTGGTGTAGTACATATTGCTGTCAAAGTAAAAGGTCTTTTTGTTTATGGGGTTTATTATCAGAGCCCCCATAGCCAGTATATAGGGTATCGACAGCAGGTGTACCGCAAACCTGTTTTTCTTTATAAGGTGCCTTGTGTCTGTAAGCACCACCGAATACATACAGAAAAGCGGCGGCGTTGATATGTGGAAGAAGAAATACACCTCATGCCACAGCATTCGTACAGCACGCTTGCCGTAGAGAATGTTGTCGTGTGATATGGCTATGCTGTCAGCCGCCGTGCAGCACAGAGCCGTTATTACGAGGGCTATGAATATGATGTTGAGCCTGCCCTTTGTCATCTTTCTCATAACAGTTGACACAAGTATCATGGCAAGCACTATGGCGGCGCAGTAATCAAAATGCACCGTTCTTATAAGCTCGACACCGTCGTGATACATAAGCAAGCCCCCCTTCCGTGAAAAAGCATAGTTACACACTGTAAATTATACCATAAATAAGCACTAAAGTCAAGCAAGAATTGTCTGCGCTTTTGTCACCGACGGAATTGTCTGCGTTTTTGTCACTTGGGGGTTGACAAATGACATTTGTTATGATATAATGCTATATGTCAACAACAAATCTTTTCAGAGGTGACATATAAAATGAATGAATCAGTTAACAAGCGCCCCCTTTCCCCCCAGAGCATAGCCTTCGTGGCAATGTTTGCAGCCCTTATCTGCATATGCTCCTGGATAGCTGTGCCTAATCCCCTGTCAGCCGGGGTCAGCTTTACCCTGCAGACCTTCGGGGTGATACTCGCAGGGCTGCTGCTGCGCCCCCTCGAAGCCTTTCTCACTTCCCTTGTGTATATGCTGCTGGGGCTTGTGGGGCTGCCGGTGATGTCGGGCTTCGGCACGCTGTATACACGCTTCCCCACCGCAGGCGGCGGGTATATCATAGGCTTTTACATCACCCCCGTGATAATAGCCCTTGTCAGAATGCCCCTCTTCGCCCTTGCCGACAGGCACTATTCGGGCGATGCCCGCAAAAGGGCGCATTTTGTGATATATCTCATGCTGTCTGTTGTGATAGGCATAGCCGCCGTTGACATTCCCGGGATAATACAGGGTATGCACTACACAAAAATGGGTCTTAATGAAGCGATAGTGCCCTTTGCGCTGGCATTTATGCCAACGGATATAGTAAAATGTATCCTCACCGCCCTCACCGCCTCGGCGCTGGAGCGCCCGCTGCGCTCAATGCATAATTAAGGAGTCCGCCTTACGGCGGACTCCTCTGTTATTCATTATTCTTTATTCTTTATTATTATAGCAGCGGCACAGCCGCTGCGCAAAAAGCGCTCCCCTTTCCCGTGGCTTAATCGGGAAAGGGGAGCTTTTTGTGGAAATATATTATCTGTTTATCCTATTATTGAGGAGGTAGGATCTAGAAGTTAGATGTGAGATGTAAGAAGTAAGAATTCTTATCTCTTACCTCTTATCTCTTATTTCTTTTAATTAAACTGCGTCAAGTGCTTCCTTGATGTCAAAGAGTATGTCGTCAATGTGCTCTGTGCCGATAGAAAGCCTTACAGTGTTGGGCTTGATGCCCTGATCTGCAAGCTCCTGCTCGTTGCACTCAGAGTGTGTGGTCGAAGCGGGGTGTATTGCAAGGCTCTTAACGTCGGCAACATTTGCAAGCAGCGAGAAGAGCTGTAGATTGTCAATGAATTTCTGTGCCTCGGCTGCGCCGCCCTTTACCTCAAAGGTGAAGATAGAGCCACCGCCCTCGGGAAAATACTTCTTGTAAAGCGCCTGCTGCTCTGCGTTATCGGATACAGAGGGGTGGTTTACCTTTGCTACCTTGGGGTGGTTCTTTAAGAACTCAACTACCTTGAGGGCATTCTCACGGTGACGCTCAACTCTCAGCGAGAGTGTTTCAAGCCCCTGTAAGAACACGAATGCGTGTACGGGTGAGAGTGTCGAGCCTGTGTCACGAAGAAGTATAGCCCTGATGTATGTTACGAACGCAGCGGGTGCTGTGTCTCTTGCAAAGCTGACACCGTGGTAGGAAACGTTGGGCTCTGTCAGCCAGGGAAACTTGTCGCTGGAAGCCCAGTCAAACTTGCCCGAATCAACGATAACGCCGCCTATTGTAGTGCCGTGGCCGCCTATGAACTTTGTTGCCGAGTGAACTACTATGTCAGCGCCGAACTCGATAGGTCTTACAAGGTAAGGTGTAGCAAATGTGTTATCAACTATCAGCGGAATGCCGTGCTTGTGGGCGATGTTTGCTATCCTCTCGATGTCAACTACTTCCGAGTTGGGGTTGCCGAGAGTCTCTATCTCGATAGCCTTGGTGTTTTCCTGAATAGCTGCCTCGATGCCCTCGTAGTCAAAGGGGTCAACGAATGTGGTGGTTATGCCGTAGTCTTTAAGTGTGTGTGCAAGCAGATTGTATGTGCCGCCGTAGATGTTCTTAGCAGCTACGATGTGGTCGCCTGCGTGTGCTGCTGTCTGTATAGCGTATGTGATAGCAGCTGCGCCCGAGCTTACTGCTATTGCAGCCACACCACCCTCGAGGGCAGCTATGCGCCTTTCAAAAACGTCCTGTGTGGGGTTTGTAAGGCGGCCGTAGATGTTGCCTGCATCTCTTAAACCGAAGCGGTCAGCTGCGTGCTCGCTGTTGTGGAACACATAAGAAGATGTAAGGTATATCGGAACTGCTCTTGCGTCTGTTGTGGGGTCGGGTGTCTCCTGACCTATGTGAAGCTGCTTTGTCTCAAATCTTAAGTTTCTTTCATTTATATTGCTCATTGTTAATGACCTCCGTTAATGTCAGTTTGTTTTTTCTTTTTATACTTTTCATAAAGGTTTTGTTTGTTGTCTTTTTCTTTTTGGAGTTTTTTGTTTTGGGTTTTGTTGTCTGATTTCTTGTTTTATTTATCTGTTATATCTGATATCAACATCGGTACATTCGCTTTGTAAGGCTTTTTATCTGTGCATATCCAAATCTCATTTGTCTGTCTCCTTTTAGATGTAAGATATTAGAGGTAAGATGTAAGAAAGCTCTTGCTTTTTACTGCTGTTCTCTTATCCCTAATCCCTATCGGTTTTCTATGTTTTTACCGTGATTACATTCTACCACACATTTCCCATAATGTCAAGCGGTTTTGTAGGATTTGTAGGAATAAACAAAGCGGACAGGTCACTCACCCGTCCGCTTTGGGCATTTAGACGTAAGATGTTAGAGATAAGAGGTAAAAATAGTATAAATGTTCTACATGGAACATTTAAAATGCTAAGATGCCAGCCTCCCCTGAAAGGGGAGGTGGCACCAATGCCCAAAGGGCATTGGTGCCGGAGGGGTTCCCATAGCGAAGCTGCGCTTCTCACCATTTCCATTCCTCAAAGAGCCTGCCCTTTTTCTCAGGCACGCCCTGCTGATCGTTCTTGTTCTTGAAATACTCGTTTGAAACGGCTATGGCTATGAGTATAACGCCTATAACCAGCAGATATACCCACCAGCTTATAGATGCGAGGAAATCCTTGCAGATGTAAATGGTAAGCCCAACAAGCATGACCGCCGATATGAGGAACCAGCGCTTTTTCTTGATGATGAATGATATCACCATCACCGCCGCCGCAACTGTAAGCACTATCAAAGTGTTTATCAGCGACTGGTTTGTCAGCGCATCGCCTATAAGCAGTATCATTGCGAAAACGTGTACCGCTGTTGCGAAATTTTCGGCAAACTTTTCGTTCTTTCGCAGGATGTACTTCGCCGCAAAGCCAAATACCGCAATGGCTATAACGCTCACCTTTATCTCGACGGTGTCCTGCTCCGACACAAGGAAGGGGCGCTCGATAAAGGCTATGAGCCATGCCCCCGATGATATGAGCTTAAGGGCGATAATCAGCTTATCGGGGTTTTTCTTTCTTATAAGTATAAACGCATATACACCCGCTGCCAGCCAGAATATGAAAAGCTCGGTCTGGTGCAGCCCTTCGGTGTAGTTATTGTCACTCAGGGCGTAAAGCCTTAAAAGCGCTATCAATGCCGATACTGCGAATACATCGGGCAGCAAAAGGTTATTGCCATTTTTATAGAGCGAGTCGCTGAATATGACACGGGAAAGTATGCACAGGCAGACAAACACTATGCAGGCTGACACAAGCACGCCGATGTTGTATCTTGCATCAATAAAGCCGCTTATAAAGGTTATCAGCCGCCCGCTGACACCGAGTGAGGCAACAGAGCCGCCTACGGCAAACACGGTGTTGAGCGATGCGGGGTTCTTCTCCCTTATCATGAGCATAAGCAGCGCTGTAAGGCTTACCCACGCAAGCAGGGGCAGTATGTAGTCGATAGCCGTGGGGGTGTTGAGCCTGAAAGATCTCTGATCCATAAAGCCGCCCACATACTTATCGGCAATGCCGAAAAGCCCCATGACCGCACCCGCCGCACCGAACATGAACGGGTCGAGCTTTGTATCATGCTGTTTGTAGGTGTAGGTATAAAGCTGTTTCGGGAAGCTGAGCTTTGAGAGTATCACAAACGCCGCATATGCCATGAGCAAGCCTATGAGCTGCCCTGCATACAGGCTGTTCGGCACGAGGGAGTGACCGCACTGCATCATTATCACAGAGCACATGAACGCAGGCACTGCCGATGAGGGCTGAAGCCTGCTGCGGCAGGTAACAGCAAAGGCAAACACCGCCGCTGCAAGGCAGAGAAGCCGCTGTGCCGTTTCTTCACGGACGGTGACGCTGCCGAGGGCTACCGTGCAGACAGCCGCAAAGAATGCAAACGAGCCGCCTATGTACTGTATATCCACCTTGAGGGGCTTTTTGCCAAGGGCTGTGAGCCACAGCGCAATGAGCGAGTAGACCGCCGACAGACCTGCTGCCACATATGCCCCGCAGTCTGTATTAAGATAGTATGTAACATACAGATAAAGCGACACTGCCGTATAAACGAAGGTCAGCGGGGTAAGCAGGCCGTAGGCCTTTGAATACAGCTTACTTTCAAGGGCGGATATGCACATATACCCTGCAAAGAGCAGCGAGCATACAACGGGCATTATGCTTTCATCGCTGTATGAAGTCATTATAATAAGTATAATTGCAAGGGCTGCCGAGTAAACATTATCGGAAACGGCAGTTCTCAGCGCCGCAAAGCCCCTGTACACAAGCCCCAGTGCCATAAACACAAAGAAGAGCGACACAAAGAAGCCGGTATCATTATCGCTTTCATAGAACACCTGCGCCACCATACAAAGCGACACCGCCAGCATATAAACGCTGTGAAGCCCGAGCATGGGGCGTGACTTATGCTTGAAAGCGTAGAGGGATATTATCACAAAGAGTATAGCCCCGCTTGCAAAATCAGCCGCCTTCCAGCGACCGATATGCTCTAAAAACGGGGAATTTACCGCCGAGATAGCCGCAAGCCCTGCGCAGATCTTCAAAGTATCAGCCGCCCAGCAGGGCTTGCCCTTTATATAGATGACTACTGCAAGGCAGGCTGCCAGTGCGACAGATGACAGCATCGAGAAAATGCTGATATCCTCGCCCGAGATGTCATATGAGAATGCCATAAACGCCGCAAAGCCGCCAAAGAGCGAGGTTATAGCGAGGTAGGTCTTTTTATACAGCTTATTGCCAAGTGCCGAGAGGGCTGTGACTATGACAAGCCCGCCGCCCACAAAGCCCCAGCTATGGCTGCCCTCAAAGGTGAACTCAGCGCCGAAAAGCTCATAATAGCCCGCCGTCAGGTAGGTTATGACCGAGAATATTGCGCCCAGCGAATAAAAAGCGTTCGACGAATTCTTAAGCCCGAGCTTTTTATAGGAAAACGAGCATATAACATAGAAAAACAGCGAGGCTGCGCCGATAACGCCCGTTCTTCCGCCGCCGCCCATAGAAGCCCACAGTGCGGTAGCAAATATAAGCCCTGCGATAGACACGAGAATAACGCCCACCGTAAGCATGATAGAGGAAGAGCTGACCTTCTCTTTGGGCGGCTGCATAGCAGGCTGGTAGGCAGGCTGATACACAGGCTGCACGGGAGGGGGATTCACGCCCTGCATCGGAACGCCCTGCGGGGGTGGTGTCTGAACGAACTGCGGCACAGGCTGAGGTGCAGGCTGAGGTGCAGGCTGCGACATGGGTGCCGGCTGTGGCATGGGTGCCGGCTGCGGCTGCATATTCTGAGGCATACCCTGCGGCATACCCTGAGAAACAGGCGCACCCTGCGGGGGAACATTCGGCACACCCTGCGGGGGAACATTCGGCGCTCCCTGCGGTGGAACATTCGGCACACCCTGCGGGGGCATCTGCTGAGGAGGGATACCGGGCATACCGTTTCTGAGGAAGGCAGGGGGCATTTTACGCATGATGCGGAAATACTCGTTCGCATCTATCCTGCCCAGGCGGAAAAGCTCGTTAAAGTGGCTTTCATACCTGTTTGACTTATTCAGAAAGTGTATCGTCAGCGGTATGAGCACCACAGGCGAGACAGCCCAAAGGATTATCAGAAGCATAATATCCCCCCTTTCTTTCAGGTTACAGGTTACAGGTAACAGGTGCGGTATCGCCCTTACGGGCGATGGATTTTTATATTTTTGCCCGAATGGGCATCTGCGCCGCTGCGTCAGCTGTTGGTCTTTATAAATGATGTGATATAGCCCACAAGCGTCCAGCAGAAGTAAAGACCGAGGACGATGTTGAAAAACACCGCTCTTCTGCGCTCGCCCGAGGTGAGCAGGAATGTCTTTTCCTCCTTGGGCTTTAATTCCTTGAAATTGACAAAGAGCATATACATACCTATTATGCCGCAGGCTATGACAACGCCGTAATAGATGTTCTGGTATATCTCATCGCTTACACCGAGCACATCGGTGAAATCCTTTATACTGGCTATTGTGTTGTTCATTATGTGCATGATGACAGTAGGCACGATAGAATCATACTTCACGGCTATCGCCGCAAAGACGAGCCCCCCTGCGAATGCCGAGGCAAACTGGGGTATATTGCCGTGCATAAAGCCGAATATAAACGCCGAGAAGAACACCGCAAGCCCCTTGCCGTAGGGCTTTAGCAGTGTGATTATGATACCTCTGTAAAGTATCTCCTCACAGACGGGGCCTATGGCGATGACGTAGAGAAACTGCATTATAAGCGTTGCCGTATTGCTGTCAGACATTGAGAAATCCGACTCGGGGACGGTAACGCCCACATTGCTGAGTATCGCCACAAGTATCGACACCACGATAGACACGGCGATATTCACACTCATCGACAGGGTGAACCACTTCACGCCGCCTATCGCCTTTTCGCCGCTGGGCTTTAGCATCGGGCGCAGGTCTATCTTCATTATAAGCACTGCCACAAGCAGCAGTATCGAAAGAGAGAGCATGACGATAGACAGGTTGCCCAGCATCTTTACAAAGCTCGACGAAACAAAATCCTGGTTCTTTGAAAAGAACCTTCTCACCTCGTCAAAGCTGAGGGTGAACTTACCCGCCTTTACAAAGTAAAGGGCATAGTAATAGCCGTAGCTTATAGCCGTTGTCAGTATCTCATAGATTATGAGCAGAGCGCCCAGCTTGGCGGCGGCTATGAAAAGACCTCGCTTTTCCTGCTTTTTCTGCTCCTGTATCATCATTATAGGGTCATTGCCCTGCGGCATACCGCCGTAGAACTGCCCGTAACCGGTAAACTGATCCATTCTTTCACCTGAAAACTCTAAATTTTATTCATAAATATTATAACATAATATAAAGTAATTTTCAAACGTTACAGTGATATACTCGTTAAATATTCGTAAACAAATTATTGAATTTATTTTAAGTCTATTGATTTTTACTGCCAATGGTGTATAATAGATTTAGCACTCAAAGAAAGAGAGTGCTAAAAAGCACACAACGGAGAACAGCTCCGCAATATAAATAAAAGGAGAAATGGACAATGGGCACAAAACAGTTCAAGGCAGAGAGCAAAAAGCTCCTGGATATGATGATCAACTCGATCTACACGCACAAGGAGATTTTCCTCAGAGAGCTTATCTCAAACGCATCTGATGCGCTTGACAAGCTGTATTTCAAGTCGCTGACCGACACATCGGTAGGGCTCAACAAGGACGATTTCGCTATTATGATAGAGGCTGACAAGCAAGCCCGCACCCTGAAAATAACCGACAACGGCATAGGCATGACAGAAAAGGAGCTTGAAACCAACCTCGGCACAATAGCAAAGTCAGGCTCACTCGCATTTAAAAAGGAAAACGAGCTTGGCGAGGACGTTGACATCATAGGTCAGTTCGGCGTTGGCTTCTACTCGGCATTTATGGTGGCTAAGGAAGTTATCGTAAGGTCTAAGGCCTACGGCGAGGAGGGGGCTTTTGAATGGCGCTCAAAGGGCGCTGAGGGCTACACCGTCGAGCCCTGCGACAAGGAGGCTGCCGGCACAGAGATCACCCTTATACTCAAAGACAACACCGAGGAAGAGAACTACGACAAGTATTTAGAGCAGTATCAGCTGCAGAGCTTAGTCAAGAAATACTCAGACTATATACGCTTCCCTATCAAGATGGAGGTAGAGCACACCCACTACGAGGAAGAGGGCAAGGAGCCGACCGTCACAAAGGAGATAGAAACGCTCAACACCATGACACCTATCTGGAAGCGCTCAAAGAGCGAGCTGACAGATGATGATTACAACAACTTCTATGTTGAGAAGTTTATGGACTACGAGCCGCCCATAACCCACATACACGCAAAGAACGAGGGCACAGCCACCTACGATGCGCTGCTCTACATTCCTGCCCGTGCACCCTTTGACTACTACTCGAAGGACTATGAGAAGGGCTTACAGCTCTACTCGAGCGGCGTTATGATAATGGAAAAATGCTCGGAGCTTCTGCCCGATTGGTTCAGCTTTGTAAAGGGCGTTGTAGATTCGGAAGACCTCTCACTCAACATATCCCGTGAGCTTTTACAGCACGACAGGCAGCTAAAGATAATAGCCAAGAACTTAGAGCGCTCGATAAAGAACGAGCTTACCAAGATGCTCAAAAACGACAGGGAGAAGTATGAGAAGTTCTTCTCGGTATTTGGGCTTCAGTTCAAGTTCGGGCTTTACCAGTCATACGGTGCCTGCAAGGACACGCTCAAAGACCTTATCATGTTCCCGTCATCATTCGAGGGCAAGAACGTTACACTTGCCGAGTATGTATCACGCATGAAAGAGGGGCAGGAGGAGATATACTACGCCTGCGGCGAGACAAAGGAAAGAATTGACCTGCTGCCGCAGATGGAGACATTCAAGGACAAGGGCTATGAGGTGCTTTACTTTACCCAGGAGGTAGACGAGTTCGCTATCAAGGTGCTTATAGAGTATGAGGGCAAGAAGTTTGCTTCAATCAGCGACGCAAAGCTCGACCTTGACACCGAGGAGGAGAAAGAGGAAGCCAAGAAGCTCGCAGATGACAGCAAGGATATGCTGGAATTCATGCAGAAAGCGATAGAGGACAAGGTAAAGACCGTCCGCATCTCAAACAAGCTGAAGACCCACCCCGTATGCTTATCATCTGACGGCAACATAACCATTGAAATGGAGAAGGTGCTAAACTCCCTGCCGCAGAATGACAACAAGGTAAAGGCTGAAAAGGCGCTTGAGATAAACCCGAGCCATGCGATATTCGGCAAACTCAAGAGCCTTTACGAGAATGACAAGGACAAGCTCTCAGACTACACCAAGCTGCTCTACGCACAGGCACAGCTTATAGAGGGGCTGCCGATAGAGAACCCGGTGGAGTTTGCAAACTTGGTTTGCGACCTTATGGTGTAACGCACTATGAAAAAACTGTATATCATTCCCGCAGTGCTTTTGTCGGCAGCAATACTGCTTACCGCCTGCGGTGACAGCGGCAGCAGCACAGATACATCGGATAGCTCATCGCCTAATGTTACGCCTATCGGGATAAATGACAAAAACCCATACAAAACAAACATCTACAAGGGCGTGCTGCTTGAGGACGCAGATTTTGACACCGTAAAGGTGCAGATAACAGACATCGAGCTGGACGAGGAGCATATTGCCGATACAGGCGACACCGTG
>JAFYET010000333.1 GCA_017544125.1 Ruminococcus sp.
AGCAAGGCTTGCAAACTGTGATGAGTTTGTTTCAAAGCTGCCTATGGGTTATGACACCGTTATAGGCGAAAACGGAAGCGAGCTTTCGGGCGGTGAGCGGCAGCGAATCTCGATAGCGAGGGCTTTCCTTAAAGATGCGCCCGTGATACTGCTTGATGAGGCATCGGCAAGTCTTGATGTTGAAAACGAAACAGCCATTCAGACAGCACTTTCTCGCCTTATCAAGGACAAGACAGTTATGGTAATAGCACACAGAATGAGAACTGTTTCGGGTGCTGACAAGATTGTTGTACTCTCTGACGGCGTAGTAAAAGAATCGGGCAAGCCTGATGAGCTTATGCGCCAAAACGGGATATTTGCAAAAATGGTAAAAACACAGACCGAGGGGCAGAACTGGGTCATGGCGTGACATAGCTTGCAGATAAAAAAGGGCTGTCATTTGCTATGCAATAGCGGCATTTCACAATTTCCTTGATGAGCAGGGTGTTCCCCACATTTACGAGAAAGCCGCCGGCAGCCATGATATGGTATTCCGGAACAAGTATGTTGAAAAGTTTATGCCGGTCATATTTGGAGAGTAGGCATCATCACACCCAATACCATTCACAAAAACACCACACCGCCCGGGGTCTTGCGTGACCCCGGGCGGTGTTGCCTTACATACTATATTCCCCCTATCAGAGCCGTGCCCTTCTCATAGAGGGTATTGCCGTCAGAGATAACATTCGACGAATGACAAGCAGAGCCTTTCATAGAAAGCACTTCTTAAAGTAACAAAAACAGCAAGGAGAGCTTTTCTCCCTGCTGTGATGATAAATTATTTATGATCTGAAAACATCTTTACGATTATGTCAGTGTATTTTTCGGGTTGTTCAAACCAAGTCAGATGTGCGCAGCCCGATAGTATTTCAGTTTTTCCATCCGGTGCATTGTCTGCAAACCATTTCTGCTCATATCTACCACAGGTCATATCATACTCACCGACTATCAACAACTGCGGTTTTGCAATATCTGCAAGATAGGGAATGTAGTCAGCATAGAAATCCTCTGAGAGAAAGAGCTTCTTTCTGAAATCGGCAAATTTTCCCCAGCAGTCCTCCGTTACCATCGGGTCGGGGATATGAGTGTTGATATAGTCGTTATACCTATCATTCTCGATAACATGACAATAACGCTGCACGCTCTCGTTCATATCTATCGACATTGCCTTTTCAAAGGCTTCCCTTGAAGAAAGCTCACTATTAAGTATTCTTATGCAAAGTGCAGTTTGTTCGGCAATGCCCTCTTGCTCAAAGCAGGGCAGGGTCGCTTCTGCTATGGCTCTTGCGGTATGCAAGGCACTCCACATCGGGCAATCGTATATAACAGCATCAATGCTGTCGGGATAAGTGTGTGCATAAACAAGTGCGAGCATTCCGCCAAAGGAATGTCCGAGTGGTATCCAGCTTTCGATGCCAAGAGCTATTCTCATCTGCTCGGTCATTTGAACCAGGTCATTGACACCAAGGGGCTCATCGCCGACTGCATCGGAACGGAATACGCCGTACTGGTCGAAACTGATGACATGAAAAGTCTCGCCGAGCTTTCTTGCCTGATATGTATAAGTAAGACAGCTCTCACCAGGACCGCCGTGCAAATAAACGAGCGTGGGTGCTTTGTCAGTGCCGTATTCCTCGTAATAGATTTTCCTGCCGGAAATTGTTAAATAAGACATATTGTACCTCTCAAACAGACGATTGATGATGATCTGAAAATACCGTGTTTCATATACTAAGTATGTATGCTGTAACAAATATATTATACACCATAGCTTTGTATAAGTCAATCACATATCCACAGAAAGAAAGGCTCTGCTTTGTAGGCATCTCGGAATTACTGTTACGTTTTAACCATAGTTTTGCTTCTTATTTCAGATACTCTTTGTAAAACTCTTCAAGCTTATTAAAGGGTATAGCGCCCTTTTTGCCGCCGTCATAGAGGTCTGTGTGAACGCAGTCGGGGATTATCATAAGTTCCTTGTTGTCGGTGTATTTGCTGTCCTTAGTCATAGCAGCGTAAGCGTCCTTGGAGAAATAGCAGGAGTGCGCCTTTTCGCCGTGAACGATAAGTACAGCGCTTCTTATCTCGTTTGAGTATGTGTTGATAGGCTGGTTCATAAACGACATACAGCCGATGACGTTCCAGCCGCCGTTTGAATTGAGCGAACGGGGGTGATAGCCACGCTCGGTCTTGTAGTAGCTGTGGTAGTCCTTAACAAAGAACGGCGCATCATCAGGCAGCGGGTCAACAACACCGCCGCCGAGAACATATTCGCCGCTCTGATAGTCCCTGATACGCTGGGCGTTAAGTGCGGCTTTCTTCTCATAGCGCTTTTCCTCGCTGTCCTCAGAATCGAAATAGCCGTTGGCATTTACAC
>JAFYET010000334.1 GCA_017544125.1 Ruminococcus sp.
CATACTGCCCACAGTGTTCGCCGAGGCATTCACCACCCCCGATGACAATGCAGGAAAGCCTTTGTATGTATCATTCATCAGGTGGCTCAAATATCTGGCGTTCTTTTTGGCGACGCTCTTCCCGGGGCTGTATGCGGCGGCGGTGTTTGAGCCTGAGAGCTTTGCTTTCAAGCTGCTTTTGAACCTCTACTCCGCCGAGGAATCAACGCAGTTCCCGCTGGGGGTCGAGGTGCTGATAATCACCCTGCTGCTGGAGATACTGAGGGAAGCGGGCATTCGCCTGCCAAAGGCGGTAGGCAGCGCCGTTTCTATCGTAGGCGGGCTTATCATAGGCGATGCGGCGGTCAAGTGCGGCATAATCTCGGCACCGCTGCTGATACTCGTGGGGCTGACAGCGACCTCGTCATTTGTGATACCAGAGCTTTCACAGCAGACATCTGTTATGCGGGTGATCTTTATCCTCGCAGGCACCCTTGCGGGTATGTACGGGCTTGCCTGTGCGCTCATCATAATGCTTGCAAACATCTGCGCTATGGACGAGCTCTCGCTTTGCTACACAAGCCCCCTTATCCCCCTTGACAAGCGCCGCATAGGCAGGCTTTTCTGGCAAAAGCCGCCCGCCGCCGAAAGGAGCACACGTTAATGAACACCACTCCCCACACCTCGCCCATGCCTGCAATGCTCGCTCTCTGTCTGCTGCCGTCGATGTTTTTGCTGTGCGCTCACAGGGGCAATCATGTGATATTCACCGCCGGCGTGCTGCTAACACTGCTGCCCGAGGGGGCGCTGTTGTGGGCGTTCGGGCGCATAAAGCCACGCCCGATTTTCAAGCCGCTGCTCGCAGCTTCAGCGGTGGGGCTTATGGCATCGGGCGGGGTTATGCTATGCCGCTTTGTGAGCATTAGCGCCTATCTCTCGGCGCACAGGGTCAGCGGGGCGCTCATAGCCCTGCCGGTAGTTGTTTCGGCAGCATATATAGCCTCGCTCTCGCAGGGGGCGCAGCGGCGGCTTTGCAGTGCGGTGCTTTATATCACCCCCGGGGTTTTCGGGGCGGCGGCGCTTTTAGCGCTGAAAAACGGAAGTGTCACAAACCTCCACCTCTGCGCCCCTGAACCCATTAGCGACCTGACAAGCGGTCTGCGCACGGGGGCTATGATGTTCACCCCTGCACTTTATCTGCTGACAGTTCGCATGAGCGGTCACGGCGGGCAGCTTAAAACCGGCAGATTTGTTGTGCTAAAGGCGCTTATACTGCTGCTTTTCATACTGCCTGTTATATTCGCCCTCGGTGAGCACATAAGCCGCTCACGGCTGCCCTCATATGACATGGCGGCGTTTTCAAAAAGCCTGCTTATCGAGCGCTTCGGCGGGCTTTATGTGCTGATATTTGCTTTGTCGGCGCTGGTGCATACAGCCGTGTGTGCAAACGCCCTGCGCCTTTGCGTAGCGGCTATAACGAGAAAGGAGGTGCGCTGTGAAAAGGCTTGACATACTGCTGATAATTGCGGCAGCGGCGGTGATAATTCTGTCAAAAGGGCGCACCCCCGGCATAACCGAGCAGAGCATCGTACACGCAATAGGCATCGACAAGGCAGAGGGGGGCTTCAGCGTCACCTTGCAGATATTCAAGCCCGAGGCGGCAGGGGCAGACACCCCCGTTGACATAAGCAAGGCTAATTTCAAGACCCTCACCGCCACAGGGCGGGATATGGAGAGCTGCCTGTACGAGCTGTCAAACAAAGCAGGCGGCGGGCTTTTCCTCGGGCATTTGCAGCTGATAGTTTTAGGCGAGGGGGCAGATTTTGAAAGCGCCGAGCAGCTGTTTTCGCCCCTTAGAAATGACAAGAGCATATACCTCGGGGTGTACCTTGCCTGCGCTGAGAATGCGGGGGATATAGTGTCATTCCCCATAAAAGAAAATGCCGTGACCGCCGAGAACTACCGCCCCATAGCCGAAAATGCCGCCGCAAGGGGCAGCACTATACTTGCACGGCTTATTGACATTGACACCTGCCTTGATGAGTGCGGCTCGCTTGCCATGCCCTATCTTGAAATAAACGGCAAGGGCGAGAGCAGGAGCCTTGATGTGGCTGGCAGCGCCATTCTCGGCACACACGGCTTCTATGATTGCAGGCTCTCAGATGAGGAATGCTCGGCTTTGTCGCTGCTGCTCGATACCCACACCGACCTCTCACTTCCCAAAAGCACCCGGATATCGGGCAGGGGCATACCGCTTGAAAGTGTTAAGAGCCGCATAAGTTTCAGCGAACAGGGCGGTGAGCTTATATGCCGCATATCCGTAAAAGCCGCAGCATATGAGCAGGCGGATATACCGCAGGGGCTTGCAGATGATATGACCGAGCGGCTTGCAAATACACTCAAAAAATATATAAAGAAATATCACACCGACCCCGCAAGATTATTTGAGCAGCTGCGGCTCAAAAAGCCCGCCCTGTATGCAAAGTACAAGGGCAGGCTGTATGAGCTGTATGACAGTATGACAATTGACGTATTGGTAAGCATTAAATAGGCGCAAAAAACTCCCCGCCATAAGACGGGGAGATATTGCTTTTTATTCTGTTCGCAGCGCCACCACGGGGTCTTTCTTAGCCGCACTCTTTGAGGGGATAATGCCTGCGATAAGTGTCAGGAACACGCTTATCGCTATGAGTATCAGCGCTGCCACTATCGGCAGGTATGCGCTCAGGTTATTAAGCCCTGTCAGCGAGTGGACTATGATGTTTATCGGTATGCACAGCAGATATGTCACTACCACGCCTATAAGACCCGATATAAAGCCTATGATTATAGTCTCGGCATTGAACATACTCGAAACATCGTGCTTTGATGCACCGATAGCACGCAGTATGCCTATCTCCTTTGTTCTTTCCTGAACGGAGATGAGGGTTATAACGCCTATCATTATAGACGATACCACCAGCGAAATGCCTACGAATGCGATGAGCGCATAGGTTATGGCGTTTATGATAGTGGTTATGCTCGACATCATTATGCCGATGTAGTCGGTGTACTTTATCTGGTCGACATCGTCCTTGCCTTTGTTGTAGCTGTCTATTTCTTCCTTGATTATATCCTTGTTTTCAAAGGTGGAAGCGTAGAGGTTTATAGCTGTGGGCTTTTCAAGGTCGATATAGCCGAGCTTAAGAAGGTTGGTGTCAAAGTCGGAGTCGGAGAATTCAAGCACATTGTCATAGAGGAATGCGCCCTGCGCCTCGTCAAGAGCCTTTACTATATCGTCAAGCCCTGTTGCGAGCTGCTCCTGCGTCATCTTTGAGAGCTGCTCCTCTACCTTGCCCGCATACTCGCCCTTGACCTGCTCGGTCATCAGCTTTGCAAAGCTCTCACTGATCTCGCTGTCCTTTAGCTGTGCAAGATAGCCGCCGACCTCTTCCTCGGTCATGCCCATCTGTGTGCTCATGACCTGTGCGAGTGCCTTTTTCATATCATCTGCCGACATACCCTCCATGCTCTTTTCTACCATTTCATTGAGGGTAGCTTCGTCGGGGGTGGTCATTACCTTGCGGTACATCTCAGCCTTGCCCTTTTCATCGAGCTTGGAGACTGTTTCCTTGAAAGCATCTGTCTTCTGCTTGTCATCGAGCACAGCGTCCTTATCCTTGAAGGGCAGACCTGTTATAACGTCCTTGGTCTCGTCGGCAAGCTGTGCCTTGATAGCCTCAGAGCCCTTCATCTCATCTACCACATACCTTGTAAGGTCTGCGGTGTATGCCGCTGAGGTGTTGAGCATTGTGGCTGTTGCATCGGGGTCAGGTCTGATGATACCCGATATCTTCAGCTCAAGCCCGTTGTCGTAGAGATACTGCAAGCCGGCCTCGGTGTCTCTCAGGTCGGTGTATGTGCCCGTTTCCTCGTCATACTTATAGCATGAGGAGTTGAGTATCACCCGAAACGTCCTGCCGCAGACCTCTTCGTAGCTCCACTTGATATCGGCGTTATCCATATTGAGCTCCTCGCCCTTCATGGAAGCCTTCATGATGTTGTCAACATCTTCCTTTGTTTCAAGACCCAGCGCATAGAGTGTCAGGTCATCGAGCTCGTTGTTTTCATCGAGCACAAGCACTATCTCGTTGTATTCCTTCGGCCATTCGCCGTAAACGACCTCATACTGCTTTTTGAGCACCTCGTTTATGCCCGTGCCGTCGTCTTTCGGGAGCATTTCCTTCCAGCTGCGTGAGGTGCCGCCGCCCATTGACGACATCATATCCATAGAGCTCATGCCGCCCATCATCTGGCTCTCCGCCTGATTCATGGCTTCCATGTCAATGCCCATATGCTCCTTGATGATATCGTTCATGATCTCATTCACATCTGAGTGGAGTATCTTGCCGTCAACGTTCTTGGTGTAGATGAGCAGGTCAAGCCCGTAGCTGTACTGCACGCCGCTCAGAGCATTGCCGAGCTTGCTGTCTTCCCGCTCACGCTCTGTGTCGATGTATTTCTTGAAGCTCTTAAGGTCATTCTCCTTAGCTTCCAGGTGGTTGAAGGCATCTATTATCTCGTAGATGGCTGATTTTTTATAGATAGCGTCCTTTTCGTGGGTCACCTCCTTATTGTCGATGCCCATAAAGGTCTCCATGATATCCGAGAGATCCATTTCGCTGTCTCTTATAGTCAGCGGGTATGAGGAGAGCGTCTGTTCCTGCACCTCGTTGATATATCTTGTAAAGCCCTCGGAGATAGACAGCACCAGCGCTATGCCTATGATACCTATACTGCCCGCAAAAGAGGTAAGTATCGTCCTGCCCTTTTTGGTAAAGAGGTTTTTGAGTGAGAGTGAAAAGCTCGTCGCAAAGGACATCGATGGCATTTTCTTTTTATCGTTCTCCTCACGCTTTTTCTCGTCCTCTTTCTTAAGCGCTGTTATCTCTTCTTCTGAGATAGGCTGCGAGTCATCGGTTATCTCGCCGTCGAGCATTCTTATGGTACGTGATGCGTACTGTGCTGCAAGCTCGGGGTTATGCGTTACCATAACTATCAGCCTGTCCTTGGATATCTCCTTAAGTATCTCCATTACCTGAACGCTCGTCTCGGTATCGAGAGCGCCCGTAGGCTCATCTGCAAGTATGATATCGGGGTTGTTTACCAGCGCTCTTGCGATAGCCACACGCTGCATCTGACCGCCCGACATCTCGCTCGGGCGCTTGTTGAGCTGTGAGCCGAGCCCCACGTCTTCAAGGGCTTTCTTAGCCCTCTCTTTTCTCTCGCCCTTTGAAACGCCCGAAAGCGTCAAAGCAAGCTCGACGTTTCTGAGCACCGTCTGGTGGGGGATAAGGTTATAGCTCTGGAACACGAAGCCTACTGAATGGTTACGGTAAGCGTCCCAGTCTCTTGCCTTGAAATCTTTGGTTGAGCGTCCGTTTATCACCAGGTCGCCCTCGGTGTACTTATCAAGTCCGCCGATGATGTTGAGCATTGTGGTCTTACCGCAGCCCGAGGGACCGAGTATAGCCACGAACTCGGAATTTCTGAATTTCAGGTCTATCCCCTTAAGCGCATGGACGGTGCCGTCGCCTGCGGGGTAGTCTTTCTTTATGCCTTTTAATTCAAGCATTGTCTCACTCCTTAGAAGTTACCCTTGTTAAAAAATAAACACATAATATTATAGCACGATTCCCCAGATTTTGCAATAGATATCACAAAATATGCACATAACTGGAAAAATGTTCACAATATTTACAAGTTTTGGGCGTTGCCTCCTCCACCGCCGCCCAAAGCGCAGCGATCATTCACTATTCATTATTCTTTACAAAC
>JAFYET010000335.1 GCA_017544125.1 Ruminococcus sp.
GGCCGCAGCCGTAAGCGTCAGCGTTTATGGGCAATCCAATGAATCAACCCGTGCTAAAAGTTCCTGCAAATGCTCTTTGGTATGTTTTATGCGCAGCTCCGTAAGCGGATGCTCTTTCAAGGCAGTAGTCACCAACAGCTTTAAGAACCGTATGCTGGCCACTATGCGGATTTTATCCTCCAAGGCGCGAAGCGCCGTCTTGTCCTGCGTGCCAAAGTAAAGTTCCATAATCCGCTGCCAGATATAAGCCGTGGTTTCCGTATGAATGCCCAAAAAATCCATGGCATTATTCGGATCATCTTCGGGAAAGGCGCGATAAGTCACATAGAGCCCCTGCAGGTCAAAAATGGGCTGGCCTGTGCACAACGTTTCCATATCAATCAGCATAGGCTCAGAATCCACCACCATGATGTTTTTCATCTGCGCATCGCCGTGAATGACGTTGTGCGACTCGGGTATCTCCGAGAGCAGCATCTTTAAGCGCCCGTAAAGCTCACCGCTCAGGTGGGCTTTTACCTTTTCAAGATAGTCAAGGAACATGACTTTAGCCGAGCGCAGCCTGCCCGCAGGCACCGTCTGTTCATTGACAAGCCGCAGGAATGCAGCATACTGCGCCGTTATCTCGTCCACCCTGCCGGTATTCTCGACGAGCAGGTCGTTGAAATTCTTGGCGTTTAAAAGCTCAAACACCGAGCCGTAGCTATCCCCCACCCTGACGATGTCGTAGGCTATCGCAGTAGGAACGCCAGCCACGAGGGCGGTCTTTGCGAGCTTTGTTTCATTCTCTATCATCGACAGGCTGTCGGGCGATTCGTAGACCTTGACCACCGTCTCGGGGTCAACTCTGTACACCGTGCCGTAATAGCCCCTGCCTATGACCTCGCAGCCCTCGACGCTTATCACACGGGGTTTCTTTTTCACCTCAAACAGCTCGGTAAAGCCCGTGGTGTCAAGTATCTCATATATGGGCGGCGGGGTGTTGAGTATCTTCGGCGGCTCGGCTGTGCGCTTTCTAACCCGCATAAGCACCCGCAGCCCGGCGCTTGATATGTATTCAAGCTCGCCTGCGTCAAATATGACCTCAGCAGCACCGCCCTGCTCTATGGCGCTGATTATCATCTGCTCAGCCTGTGCTGCGTTGTTGGTGTCTATCCTCCCGCACAAAAACAGCGTGAGTTTTCCGTTTTCAAGTGTATGCCTTATCTCCATAACGATACCCCCTTGTCTTATTTTTTCGATACATTGCCTACTTATGCCTGAATATTCCCTTTATGCCGCCCTTGCTGCCGCTGATGCCGGCAAGCATTTTGATAAGTGCTTTTTTATCCTCATCGGGGGCGGCGGCTTTCTTGACCTGGTCGGGCATTGATGAGCGGTAGCTGTTTTTAAGAGCCGCCTCAAATGCCTCTTTCATTATCTGCCGCACCTGCGATACTCTTTCGGGCTCATAGGCAGGAACGGTCAGCTCCTCATCAGCAAATGCCGCCCAAAGCTCCAACAAAAGCGAGCCCAGGTGCTTTGATTTTATGTTTTCTCTTATCAGCGTGTCAGCAAACGCAAAGGCTGTGTCTTTAAGCGCTTCATCAAGCTCAGTATCGAGCAGGAACATTGAGTATAGGTAAAACCGCCTGTCGTTAAACCGCCCCGCCGCCTCGCACACAGCGCCGAACATAACGCTCTTTGTATACCCCTGCGGCATATCAAAGCCTATGCGTATGAACCTCTCAGCTGCACCGAGGGCGGGTGTTACGGAGTTGACCGTTTCTATGGCGTTTACAAACAGCTCCTTTTCAAGCACGAGGGACGATATGCAAAGCCGCTCGCTCCACGCTTCGAGCCCGCTTAGCAGCTCCTGTGTCATAGGCTCTTTTCTGACAAAAAGGCGCTTGTTGAGGTAGATGTATATCCTCCTCTGCATGTCTTCATCGATCCCTGCACGCATAGCCTTGCTTATCATTCTCGGTATAAGGCTCATATCCTCAATAAGCTCAAAGCAGCAGCGGTAGAATTCAAGCCCCGTGTCATCGGCAGCGCCCAGGCGGGCAAGGGATAGCTCAAATATCTTATGCAGCCTGTCTTCAAACCTGCCGCAGCCCTTGGCGTAAACGCACAGTATGCCCTCGATAAGCTCCATGCCCATATCGGGGCTTTGGCAAAGCCGTGAGCAGAGGGCTTCGGGGTCATTGCCGCTCAGTTCAAGCAGTGCTTCTATCCACTCCTGCCTGCTGCGGTCTCCTGCGCCTTCAAGGTGCCTTGCGGTGTAATATGCAAAAAAGCAAAACAGCTCGTCATTCTGCGACAGCACCCGAAGCCCTGCTGCAATTCTCTCACGGTCAGCCACACAGCCGCACAGCAGATACACAGTCAGCGTGCAAAGCCCCTCGTCTGATAGCAGCGCCTGTGAGTCAGCGCCCCTGCCTGCAAACAGCATATCAAAAAGCACCTTCGCCGCAGCCGCATCAAGTGACGGGGCAGCCTGTATGCACTTTTCAACGCTTTGCTCATCAAAGAGCATATAGGCAACGCTTTTTGTAAGCTCTTCGCTGCCGGTTTTTCCAAACACCTCCCACGAGCGGCAAAGCGCCTTGCTGCTGCCGGGCAGGCTGTCAATGAGTGAGATGTATCTGTCAGCTATCTTCTCGGTTATCCTGCCCTTTTCGCCGAGGGTATCGGCAAGCGATGAGTAAAGCGAAAGCAGCGCATAGCCGTTTTCTTCATCGGCGGTAAAGTATACGCCGTACCCCGCAAGCCCCGTTTCAAAGAGCCGCCTGCAAAGCTGCACGCTCCCGGGCGCACCGTTTTTTAACACCAGGCGAAGTGCTGTGCAGAGGGCGTTATAGCTCTTATTTGCAGCACAAAGGTCTGTCATCAGCAATGCGTAGGCATCAAAGAGCCCCGCTATATCGGTCAGCCCGTCACCCTCGGGGATATAGGGCAGAAAGGCTTCGCAGAACTCACTTATATAATCATCATGCTCTGCGGCGTGGGCAAAGTACGCCCGCCCGGCATCAGCGCTCATATCAGCCGTGAATGACATATTTGCAGTGTCGGCTATCTCGTAGTTTGATATGGGCGTTTTTCTTATATTGGCGCTCATAGTGTCCTTGGGGTGAATGCCCGCTATCATGGCATAGGGCAGCCGCTCTAAAGTGTTTATACGGCTGTCGTAAGAGCAGACAGCGCCTGTTTTATTGTTGACATAGTAAAACAGCTCGCCGTTTGAGTTATTGCCTGTGATACCGCTGATGTTGGTATCAAAGCTCACCTTAAGGGCTATATCCTTTGAAAGGCTGCGCTCGATAGCTGCTACCCAAAGCTCGGTATGCTCGGGGGTGTCTTTTATGAGCAGCACCCGTCTCTCGCCGACAGGGGCTGATAGCTGCAAGCACACAAACGCAAGCATCTGCTTAAAGAGCGCCTTTCTGCCATCAGACAGAAACTCATCTATCATCTTATCGGTGATATACCCGTCACCCACCGAAGCCGGAAGCTGCGGCAGCAGCGGCGGCTCGCTTTTGGGGTCAAGGTCGTGGTAATAATCCTGCTGTGGGTGCAGGTGCGCATCAAACACAGCCGAGCCGAACCATTTATAGGGGTAGTCATCAATCTTTCCCACAAGGGTCTGCTTGATGTAGTTGCCTGTTCTTATAAGGTTGCCGTTTAAGCGCTTTTCGCCCGTGTTTTCTCTCGGCACCTCATAGGTAAGGGCGCTATTGCCGCCCCCAAGCTGCAAAAGCGAGTAGGAGCAGACATAGCCCGCAGTTCTTGTCTTTGAGCAGTTTTGCTTTCTTATAAGGCGGTCGAGCTTTATCCTCTCGGGGATATCGCTGACAAGCCCGGGGCTCAATGAATAAAAGCCCAGCCCCTCCTTTCGTATGACCTGACCGTTTTCAAGACTGCGGCAGGGTGAGCAGCGTGTGTATATTAACTGTTCAAGCATTTACCGCTCTCTCCTTTCAGATCATTCGTCCTCCGCCTTGCCTATTATCCCCTCGTTATACATCATCCACATAAGCGGGTCAAGTATCCTGTGGGGCGATATCTCATCGAGCAGCCCGTCGCTGCGGGGGGCAGCGCCGAAGCTGGATATGCCGAAATATTTCACGTTCTTATCAATGAAGTTATTGCTTATGTTCTTTAAAAACTGCACTCCGCCGTTACGCTCTATCCACGAGCGGATCTCTTCATCGACCGCCTCGCAGTCAGAGAGCACGAAGCCGCCGCTTTTAAGGTGGGGGCTTTCCTGCGTGACGGTGCCTGTGCCGAATTCGTCAAGCACCATATCAAATTTGGTGAACACCACCGCAACGTTTCTGTTTATAAGCTGATTGGGCTTTAGCTTCATAGCAGCCTTGATGTAAGTGGTTATATCCGTCACCAGCTCGGCGGCGGATTTTCTCTGCCCCTGACCGTATGTGCCGGTAGATGCTGCCAGCTTTTCGGGGTCCATTCTCTGAGCAACAGTATCGAGCATAAGCGGGTCAAAGAGAATAACCAAAGTGTTTGAGCCGTTTATGTAATTCTTGATATCCTCGCTCATAGCCGTAACATCTTCGCCTGCGCCGTCAAATATGATAAGGCTGTAGGTGGGTATGCTGGTCTTTGTGCGCTTTCTGCCGTTTTGCAGTATCCACTGCTGAGGCTGAGGTCCCTGCCCTGCAAGGGTATTGTCAACGGGGCGGTGCTCTTTGTAGATAGTGTCTTCATTATGGTGGAAGTTTTCAAGCGTTTCCTGATCCATATGCGAGCATGACCAGTATGTGCCTTTGCAGTGCTGAAGCTCATGTATCATCGTTATGAGGAAATTCGTCTTGCCCGTGTCGGTAGCGCCCAGCAGACAGAAGCGCATATACTCGTCATAATCAAATATCGACGAGGGCAGCTCTCTTCCGCAGATAGGGCAAGATATTATCACAGGCTTATCCCTGTGCGCCGCATCGGGGCAGTAGTATTTGCCGTTGAAGCCCTGCTTTGTTATATCCGTTCCGCAGAACGAGCAGTTGTATTTTGCGCTGTTGGTGCTTATCTTTGCAAGGCAGTAGGGGCACATGACCTTCCTGCTGAGCATTTCGGCAAAGGTATCTCTTATATCCATGATCAAATCTCCTATTTTTTCAGGCCCGCTAATTCTTTGGGCGACATCTCATAATCAAATGTATCTGCCTTGTCGATAAGCAGCCTTATCTTAGCCCCGTGGGGTATGCTCTCCCACACATCTTTCGGAAGTGCTGTGTCGGTATAGCCTTTTGATGTGTTCTCCCCTGCGGGTATGGTCATCACCGTCACCGTGTCGCCAGAGGTTATGTCGGTAGGCACGCCCGCCTTGCTGTATACAAGATACATCTCGGGCAGCGACTCGCACTCGGCCTTCATTTTGAGTATGTGCTTATCGCCTAAGATCGACGATGTGAGCTTATAGCTTATCCTTGCACGGGGGCTGTTGTTGCGCTTGAGCCTTGCAGGCTCTGAGTAAAGGCGGCTGCCGCCTGCTTCATACTCGCCTATCACGGTTATGTATATATCCTCCTGTGGGGCATCGGTGCTTATGCCGGCAGATATATCACTGACAGAAAGTGCCGTCAGCTTTGATGTGCCGACATCGCTTATATCAGCCCAGGGCACTGTGCTGTCGGTCTTGGTAAGTGCGCAGTAGTGTATTCTTTTAAGCCCATCGGGTATGGTTCTGAGCTTTATTGTAAGCCTGTTGTTTTTTATCACAGTGTTCACGGGGTCAATCTCAACAGGGGCTGCGGTGGATACGCTCATCACCCTGCAAAGCCTTACCGATGAGCCCGAGCGTGTCACAACGGCGATATGCTCTAAGCGGTTTCTCTCAAGCGTTACGCCGCACCTGCCAGCAGCCATATCGGCAGTGACGAGCGTTTCATTGCGCCCGAGCCTTGCTTCAAGCTCGGAAACGCTGCACACTTCATCAACTTCCATAAACACCGAGCCTGACGTGAGGCGCAGTATGCTCATCTTCTGCGTGCTGTCAGAGGGCTTCCATTTCGCTTCAAATGACGTTCCCTTGTGCTTTATACTAAGCCCCGCTATCTCCTGCGGTGCAGGCTCGGGGCGCAGGCTCAGGGTCAAACCCTTGCTGTATCTGTTTTCACCCTCGCCGGGGTAGATACATTGCAGCCTGTAGCCGTAGGTAACGCCGTTTTCCACATCGGTGTCACTAAAGCCCGTGGTGCGCATAAATTCTGTCACAGTGCAGCCCTTGTCGGGCTTTTCGGGGGGCTGTGCGCCCTGCTTTCTTATAACTCTTACGCCGAGGGCGTTTGCCGGCAGCGTCCAGCTGAAAGTGCAGCTGCCGGTATGTGTGCCGCAGGTCAGCAGCTTCTTGTCAAGCTCGCCCAGTGCTTCAGCCCACACGGCGGCAGGCTCTGAGAACACGCCCATTCTCTCACCAAAGACAGCATAGCCGTATTTCACGCCATATTGCATCGACTTATCTGTAAACGACGGCGCTGCAAGCCCTGTTGCCACCGTCTCACCGTCAGAGAGTGAGGCGGGCAATGCACCCTGCTTTCTTACCACCCTGAAAGTAACGCCCCGCTCATCGGTGCGTTTCCAGAAAAGCTCGCACGCACCGTCTGTAATGCTTACCCGCAGCCCGTCGGGCTTTGTCAGCGGCAGTGATGCTATCATCTCGGCAGCGGGGCGGTAGTCGGCACAAATGCTCAGTGCGTCATAGCACATATTGCCCCTGTCTGTATTGCTCATATTGCCCGAGGGCATGGCTTTCTGCGCCTGCGATATTCTTTCCTTTATGCTGTCACGCCTGCTGTCAAGGTCAAGCTCCTTCATCTTAACGGCAAGCTCGGCTATCTTATCCTGCGCCGCAAAATAGCGCCTGCCTTGTATTAGCGCATCAAGCTCTGCAAGGGGCTTTTTGTAGACAGCCGTCTTTTCCGAATACTGTTTCTTTA
>JAFYET010000336.1 GCA_017544125.1 Ruminococcus sp.
CAAGGCGCTTTCCGATAACAGAATTCATTTAGTGTTCACTCCTATATATTATCATCAGATTATTGTCATTAGTTAGCAAGCAGGGCAATAGATATATTATCGCTCCCGCCCTCGAGGTTTGCATGAGCCACCAGCTTTGAAGCAGCCTCATCGAGGTTCTGCCCGAAGACTATATTATACATAAGCTCATTATCGCAGTAGTTATAAAGGCCGTCAGAGCACAGCAGAACGGTGAAGTTACATTCGTTCTCCACCTCAAAGTAATCTGTCTCAACGTCCTTATCAACTCCCACCGCCTTGGTGATGACGTTTTTCATATAATGGGTGTCAGCCTCCTCACGGCTGAGCTGACCCTGCTCATAGAGCATTTCAACGAGGGTATGGTCATTTGTTATCTGACTGATACCGTCGGGGGTCATGATATAGGCACGGCTGTCGCCGACATTGGCAACAAACACCTGCTTGCCCCTTACAATAGCGGCCACACAGGTAGTACCCATGCCCTGATTCTCCTCATTGCCTACACTTTCCTGATAGACAAGGGCATTTGCTGCGCTTACAGATGTGAGAAGAAGGTTCCTTATACTGTTCTCATCTGCATTTTCACGGTAATTACCCGCTATCTTATCATATACGGCATTTATTGCGATCTCACTTGCAAGCGAGCCTGAGTTTGCACCACCCATGCCGTCGCAGACAACAGCAAGGGCTGAATCGTTGCCGATCATGCCGACTCTGACTCTGTCCTGATTTTCGTCTCTTTTTTGTCCTATATCGCTTTTGTATGCAAGAAACATTTGGGTCGCTACCGTCCTTTCTTTGTCATATTTCGTATTCACGCCTTAGCTGACCGCAGGCGGCGTTTATATCAGCGCCGAGGGTACGGCGCACTGTGGCGTTAAGTCCACGTTCTTCAAGCATCGAGCGGAAACGTTGTGCGCTCTTTCTGCTTGAAGTGTAGTTTCTCTCTTTTATCTTATTTACAGGTATTATATTTATATGGCAGACAAAGCCGCCAAGCAGGGCTGCAAGCTCATCTGCACTCTCGGGTGAATCGTTGACACCGTCGATAAGTGCATATTCAAAAGAAATACGCCTGCCTGTCTTTGCAAAATAATCCTTACAAGCCTTGATAAGCTCCGTAATGTTATACTTCTTATTAACGGGCATAATGCTGCTTCGCATCTCATCATTTGTCGCATGGAGAGATATTGACAGCGTAAGCCCGAGCCCGAGCTCTGCAAGCTCCCTTATCCTCGGTACAAGACCGCAGGTAGAGAGTGACACGTGCCTAAGCGACATATTCATGCCCTTATCATTTGACAGAAGGTCAAGGAAGCATATCACATTATCATAATTATCAAGCGGCTCGCCTATGCCCATGAGCACAGCGCCGGTGATCTTCCTGCCGCTGTCACGCTGAGCTGTATATATCTCAAGAAGCATTTCAGAGGGCAGCAGGTCACGCCTGAAGCCTGCGATAGTTGATGCGCAGAAGTTACAGCCCATTTTACAGCCCACCTGAGTGGATATACATATTGTCGTGCCGTGGTTATACTCCATAACGACCGCCTCAACGTGGTTGCCGTCAGGAAGCCTATATAGATATTTTAACGTATTATCGGTACAGGATTCAAGCCTTTTGACTATAAATAGTGATTTTAAACAAAATAGCTCATCAAGCCTCGCACGAAATTGTGCAGACAGATTAGTCATTTTATCAAAACTATCAACACGCTTGACGTGCAGCCATTCATACAGCTGGGAGGCACGGAATTTTTTCTCACCGAGCGCCGTTATCTGCTCGCAAAGCTCATCATAGCTCAGCGAGAGGATATCTACCCTGCCGTTTTCGTCTTTTATTATCATTATTTACGCTTCCTCATCAGCTTAGCTATAAAGAACCCGTCAGAGCCGAATTTCCCGGGGGTGATACTTGCTTTGAACTCATCACCGAACACACCGCCTATTGGGCATGATGTGAAATCCTCATGCTCTTTCAAAAACCTGTCAACCACATTGTCATTCTCTGCCCTTGAAAGAGTGCAGGTCGAGTAGACAAGCACGCCGCCCTCTTTGACATACCTTGATGACACAGAAAGTATATCATACTGTATCTCAGGCAGCCTTTCAAACTCACCGGGGGCTTTATACTTTATCTCTGGCTTGCGCCTTATGACACCCAGCCCCGAGCAAGGCACATCGCAAAGCACCCTGTCAGCAAGGGGCATATCTTCTTTATATTTCTTGGCATCGTTGGGTGATTCCTCTATTATATCAAGCTTTAATCTCTCAGCGCCGCTTCTTATAAGCCGCACTCTGTTTTCGTGAAGGTCGAAAGATAGCAGCCTGCCCTTATTTTCCATAAGCTCAGCTATCGTGAAGCTCTTTCCACCCGGGGCGGAGCACACATCAAGCACTGTCATACCGGGCTTTGGGTCAAGCGCCATACAGCATAGCTGCGATGAAACGTCCTGAACGTGAAACAGCCCCTGCTTATAGCAGCGTGTTTTCTCGGGCGAGCCGCCGAGAATTTTCACACAGCCCTCGGGGAATTCTGCCCTCTCACACTCGATACCCTCAGCCTTAAGCTGCTCACAGAGCTTTTCAGCAGTTATCAGCGTAGTATTGACCCTTGCTGTAACAGGCGGTCTGCCGACAGATGTTGAGAGCATCTGCCTTGTAACATCTAAGCCGTACTCACCTATCCACTTATCAATAAGCCACATCGGGCAGGA
>JAFYET010000337.1 GCA_017544125.1 Ruminococcus sp.
CAAGCATACGGTCAGATTCTTTTCTGATCTTGCCCGCAAACTTCACGCTGTCCTCGCCCTGCGCCATTCCCGACTCGATAAGCTCTGCATAGCCCGAAATGGAAGTGAGCGGAGTTTTCAGCTCATGAGAAACATTTGCCGTAAACTCCTGCCGCATTTCGCTCTGGGCATTTCTGGCGCTGCGTATCTCCTCCACAAGAGGTATTACTTCGGGGTATAGACCACTTCCCTCAGGCGGAGCATTTGTGCAGATAAGCTCCGGTATCCTGCGAAACGGTGCTATCAGATTGTTTGTCAGCTTCACGGACACAAGCAATGAAACGATTATGATACCCAAGACGATAAACAGTATGATAACGAGGGAACGCTCAAACAGCGAAAATATCGAATCGGCCTGAATGGACACCCTGAGTATATTCCCATCATCAAGCCGCAGGGCATAGTAATAATCCTCAATACCTATCGTATCAGAAAGCCTTGTGTCAGTTCCCGAGCCTTCTTTTAATGCGGAGATTATCTCGGGGCGGTCAAGGTGGTTAGTCATTTTTTCGGCATCGGCATCGCTTTCAAACAGCACCTTTCCGCCGCTGTCGATAAGCGTTATGCGCAGTTCATCGCCCGAGAACCTTGACAGATCACCGGGCGAATAGGTATCTCTGTAGCTTTCCGCGACAAGCTGACATTCGTGCTTTAAGTTTTCCCTTATCTCGGAACGGAAAAAGTGATAATAGGAAACGGTTGTGATAAGTATTCCTATTATCGCAGTTACGACTCCCATATAGAACAGGTGCAGATTTATCTTTCTTTCCATATCACTTGTCCTTATCCAGCTTGTAGCCGACATTTCTTACGGTCTTAATGTACCTGCCGTATTCGCTGAGCTTGCCTCTCAGAGTACGTATATGCACATCAAGGGTACGCCCTGTGCTTTCCAGTCCCCAAACTGTATCAATGAGATAGTCACGGGCAAAGGCCTTTCCGGGGCTCTTTATAAGTGTTTTCAACAGCTCAAATTCCTTGTATGTAAGCTCTGTCTGCTTACCCGATATAAACACCTTTCGGGTATCCTCGTTCAGCAATATCTCGGCATATCGGTATTCATGACTCTGATTTTTCCCTCTCAGCCTTGCCTTCACACGGCTGACAAGTTCCATAACGCCAAATGGCTTGCACAAATAATCATCAGCACCCAGGTCAAGCCCTTTCACTCGATCAAGCTCGGTTGTTTTTGCGGAAATGATGATGACAGGTATTTTTTCGGTAACGGGATCATCACGCAGCTTGCTAAGTATCGCAAGCCCGTCATCGCCGGGCAGCATAATGTCAAGCAAAATAAGGTCGGGAACAGCTTTGGTCATGGCCTGATAGAATTCTTTGGAGCTTGCAAAGCACCGGGTATCATAACCGCTGTTTCTCATTGCAAATGCTTCAAGCTCACGGATATTATCATCATCTTCAACGATGTATATAAGCATATTATCACACTCCTGATACTAGCATTATAGCAGGTCAATGTTAATTTGAACAGTACCGAAAGGTTAAGCCTATGTTAAATGTGCTTCCGATAAGCAGAAATAGTAAGCGCTAAAAAAAACGGCCGCATTTGCGTAAACGAAGGGATCCGGTCTTTTCTCTGCCTATAGCTAAAGCTATTTAGCCATTGGTAAAACGGGGGTATTCGTTATACAAAGAACCGCCGCACACTAATGTGTGCGGCGGTTGCCTGTTATAAAAAGTAATGCTCCTCGGCGTTAGCTCATCGGCTTAGGAACGGTTACGTTCCCGATAGTTTTATTGTTTGTAATAGTAGCTGTGGCCGTATTGTTCATTTCTGTTGATTTCTTATGATTATCCTTTATTTTCTTCTGTTCCTTGATCTCCGTTCTTGCCTGGTTTACCTTTGACCAGATATCCTGTCCCTTATCTCTCAGGGCAAGATCAAAAATCTCTTCACGGCTGTATTCATCCATTATCTTTGTCACAGCAGCGGAACGGAACAGAGCATCAGATTTTTCTTCAAAATCGCTGGGCTTTACTTCGCCGGTCTTCTTGGTTGCCTTAATAAGATAAGCAGCAGACAAATCACCTATAGCGATCCTGATATCTTTATCTGCGATATCTATACCTTTTTCGGCATTTTCCTTCAGTGTTCTCAGATTTTTCTGTGATTCCTTTATCTTATCGTCAAGGTTTACCTTTTTATTGGGTATATAGAGTTTGAGCTTTCCGTCTGGATCAAAATGCTCGTATGCCTCCTTAAGTGTGATGTTTTTATCATTTGCATAGTCGCTTACCAGAGTTCTCATACGATTCTTTGCAAACTCTATGGACTTTGCTGCTGCGGCATACCTTAACTGTCCCATTCTGGTCTTGGGCTTCCAGTTTGGTGAAGATGTATCGCCCTTGCCGTGCAGCTTCTTTTCAGCCCTGTATTTCTCAGCCTTTGTGAGAATATCCTTTAAGAGGTCAAACTCAGAAAGCTTTGCGACCTTCGGGTCGTTGGAATAGCGCATATATGTGTCATAAGTAGAGTGTGCGCTCCTTAGCTCCCTAAGTTCCTTTGAAGCACCGCCTATACGGAAGAAGCCGTCGTTGTTGTGCTTTGCATACAGGTCTTTTCTGGCTTTGTTATTATCACTCATCGCCTGGTCTTTAGCATAAGTCCTCTGGCTCTCGACAGCTTCCGCCTGCTTTTCTTTTTCTTCCTTTGCTTTCTCCTGCTTTTCGTTTTCCTTTATGATATCATCAAGGTTAAGGTCGTTATCAAGGCTCATATTGTTTATATTGTACTGAGCTTCCTCCTCGGCGATGATGATATTCATTTCTTCCGGGGAGGCCTTTTTCTCTACCTCTTCCTCGAACTCGTTTTCCTCTTTGATAGTATTGATATGCTTACTGCCGAGCAGCTTTACGATCGGTATCATTTCGCTCTTCTTCTGCTCTTCCTTAAGTTCCTTTTCGCCTTCCTTGATAAGCTCATTCTTGCACTCGTTATAGAGGTTTTTAAAGCCCTTGGAATCTATATCAACGCCGAAGTTGTTATATGCCATGTTGAATATGCTTGTGAGCACGTTACAATCCGGCCCGAAAAGAGGGGCTGCTTTATCGGCATTTACGGTCTTTGCAAATGCCTTCATGTTCTTCTTGTCCTTGAGATACTCTGCAAGGGAAACTATATCGTTAAGGCTTGACTGGAGCTTTTCCTCTGTTTCGGGCTTTGCGTCAACAACACTTGCGAATTTCAGATATGAAACCGCTGCGGAAGCCTTTGTGAGTTTTTTGTTGAGCTCGATCTGCGAACCGTTGACAGCATTTGATATTGCATTTACAAATCCACCCTCTGCAAGATCAAATATATTCATCTCTTTTTCTGAGTAGTTTCCTATCTTTTCTTTCCATTCATTTAATGTCTTAGGCATGATAAATTCCTCCTGAAGTATTATTTTTTGTTTTTTTCTTTAGCGTTTCAAGCGCCTTCATAAGTAATACCCCCGTACCCTGCTGTTGGGTGCAAAGAAAACAAAAAAAAATAGCCTTTTGCCCGAAAACCCCCGTTTTTCAGTAAAACAGCAAATGCAGCTTATTATATATATACCATTTTAAAGAGCTGATCTATATATTGCCAAAAAAATATTGAAAAATTTTTTTCTTTTTTGCACCCAAAACGTGTGGGATAGGGTATTACTTATGAAACCGCTAAATTAAGGAGGAAAAAATTATGCCAAACCCACAGATAAGCGCTGCATCACAGAAAAGAAAGAATAAGATTTTAAATGTCTACGGTCCCAAAGGACAGGTCGTTGTGGGGTATGTAGATACATTCGGAAATGACGTACACGTTGAGCCTAATGCCGCCAATGAATATAACAGCATTGAGCTTCCCGTTCCCGAGGGCTTGACACCCGAAATAGTAGCCATGGTAGCTATGGGTGCTGCTATGGACCCGGAAAAGTATGATTACAGCAAGAAAATAACAGCATCAAGTTCGGGCGGTGATATGACTCTGTTCAATCAGGCGTTCCATTATACGAACATCACCGTCAGCGATGCAAGATCAAGGGACTTTTCCGATATTCTTGTAGATTCAAGAAAGGAAGCCAAGAAGGCGCTGATCGCTTACCAGAACGGCGACAAGTCGCTTGTCAACAAGCACCTGAAAACACTTGCCGATCACGCAAAGAAGAACCAGCTTGACCATATTTCCCTCAAGGATCATCATCACGACAAGGACGAGTGCTCCTATGAAATGAAGATCATTCTCGGTGATATGCTTAATAACCCGAACATTGATTTTGCATCTAATTTCAATGAAACGGAGAAAATGAAGCTCAAAAGTGCCGGTGAGCAGGTCAGGGCGTATGATGAATTTGCACCCGTTGAAGATAAGCTGCTTTCCGATAACCCCCCGCCGGCAAACAGCGAGGATCGCAAAAAGGCAGCCGAGGATTACCTGTTCGGCAGAATGCTCTCAAATACCGAGTATTATGACTTTAACAGTACCGACATGGTATATAATGATACACATGATATCGCTAAAAAATATGCCGAGAGCTATGCGCCCGGCTTGACAAAAGGCGGCAACCTTATTGATACATTCGACGGCTTTTCCAGTAGATCCAAGGATCCTGTGGAGAGAGAACTGTGTAGTAAAGCATCAGCCGGCTCCTATATGGATTCTATCAATGCGCTCGAGAAAAACTATGTTTCCCCTCTCGACACATACTATATCAACGGAACTACCGAGAAGCTGAAAGAAAAATACCTGCCGCTTTTAAGGGAGCTGCCCGAGTATAAGCAGATAGTAGAGGCTAAGGACAATAAAGAATTATCCAAAGCCATTAATAATGCAAATAATATATCATTTGAAATATTTAAGGATACAATGCCGCTTGATACAACGCTCTCAGATGAGCTTACAAAGTCAAATAATGCCTACAAAGAGCGGATGGAAAAGGTCGACCATGATATGAGCCACGCTGTCTGCTTTGAAAATGCAAAGTATTTCGGTGAAAAGATCAATGAACTTGATGCTGATACCACCCCTGAGCTTGATAAAACAAGGGCTCTGCTGAAGGGAGTATATACCGATCTTAAGCAGCTCAATGAAGAGTATGACTACACAAAGGGGCCTATCATTAACAGTACCGGCTACATTGAAAAGATCGATATCGCCAAAAATATCAGTGCAGTGTATGATGCAAACTTGAAAGCGGTCAACTCCTTTAACGAGAATATCGAGCTTCTCAATTCAACGCCCAAGAGCATTTTCCAGTCAGGTCACCAGGATTCGGCTGAGATAAGGACGCTCAGGGAAAAGATGCTTGGCCTTAAGGAACTATACTGTAATTTTGACCATTTAAGCGGCAATATAAATGATAACCCCGAATATCAGCAGGCTGCAGTTGAAGCCTACAAGGCAAGTATCGCTTACCAGAAAAAGGTCGCAAAGGGCAATTTCGGCAAGAATGGCTGGGAGCCTTCCTCGGATATGGGTAAGGATCGCTACAAGGGCGCTCTTGCGATAGAAAAGCTCGCTATGAGCATTGCCCCTGAGCTTATTGCTGAGGAGCTGACACTTGAAGAACAGCGCA
>JAFYET010000338.1 GCA_017544125.1 Ruminococcus sp.
CCGATAGAGCAGACGCTAAAAAGATTTGAAGATGATATCCTGAATAAAGGGTCAAGAATAGCGGTAATTGAAAGTGATGGAAAGATCGTCGGCTTTTGCAAGGCAGATTTACAGGGCGACCTTGGCATAATCGAATACCTTGTGGTACTTGAATCATACAGAGGGCAAGGATACGGTGCTGAGCTTATGAACTGGGCTATGAAAACATTTGAATCGGCAAATACCCGTAACATCGAGGTAAAGGTAGCTGACGGAAATAATGCTGTAACGCTTTATGAAAAATACGGCTTTAAAATGAATGCGCATATACTAAAGCTATACAGATAGTAAGCTGAAAATAACAGGATAGATAAAAACACAGGAGATAATATAAATGGGCAGACGAATTTATGACGATGACGATATATATGACGGCGCACAGAATGATGATTACGCCGAGCAGTACAGAAGGCAGCTTGAAAAATACAACAGGCTGTCAGAACAGGGCAGTAAAAGGGTAGAGTATGCCGGCAGCAAATACGATGATGAATACGACGATTATGATTATGATGACTTTGATGAAGACATAGATGAGGAGGAGCAATACACCCCTCCCCAGAGAAAAGAACGCCCGGTGCAGCAAAGGCCTAAAAAGAGCGCTGGCAAAAAAGCAGATAACTACAAAAAGCGTGACAAGGAAGACATAAAGAAAAACTTCGGCTCACACAAGCAGGAGAAGAAAAAGAAGAACCCAATAAAGAAATTCTTCACGATAGTTTTGCTGATAGCGCTGGTACTGTTTATCATAATACAGGTGCTTATATGGAAATACATAGGCGATGTCAAAAAGGTAGAAACAGGAGAGCGGCACTACACAAGCGGCAGTATGCAAAGCGATGATGTGCTCAATATCCTGCTCATAGGCTCAGATACAAGAAGTATGGAAGAGCGTGGAAGGACCGACTCGATAATACTGCTCTCAATAGACAAGAAAAGCAGCAAAACGACCATGACATCATTTATGAGAGACACCTACGTGACCTTCCCGGGGCTTGATGAGGACGGCGACGGCGTTGACGACATGGGCAAGATAAATGCTGCTAACGTCTACGGCGGACCTGAGCTTCTGCTTGACACGATAGAGTATAACTTTGACATAAGGGTAGATAAATACTTCTATGTTGACTTCTTCTCATTTGCAAAGATAGTAGATGCTGTCGGCGGCATAGAGCTTGCCATATCAGACGAAGAGGCTCAGGGCATGGAAGACCCCATGGGCGAGCAGAACAACATCTTCGGCAACAAGAAGGGCACCGACTATCTCTCACACGGCGGCAAGAATATGCACGTAAACGGCAATCAGGCGCTTGCTTACGCAAGACTTAGATATGTCGGCAATGCAGATTTTGAACGCACCCAGCGCCAGCGCACGGTCATATCAAAGATAATCGAAAAAGCAAAGACACTTAACCCGATAGATCTTAACAACTTCATAGAGACATCTCTTGAAAGCCTTACTACCAACTACACAAGCGGTGAGCTTTATCTGCTCTCATACAGAGTGCCGTTCATTGCAAAATACAAGATAGAATCACAGCGCATACCCGAGGACGACACATTCACCTACGGCAGCCACGATGTAGGCTCGACACTTGATATAGACTTTGACAAGGCAAGAGGTCTGTTAAAGAAAAGCATATATGAATAATACAGCTGCCATACGCATAATCTCACCACATTGTTGATACGATATGCCCTTATTCCTGATGAAACATAATTCAGATTAAAATATAATTCAAACAGTTATCAGGATAATGACAAAAAGCTCTGTACCGCACAAACGGTACAGAGCTTTTTTTACAGCATATTCTTAATAACATCAATGACCTTGTCAAGGCTCTCGCATACAGCGATAGTCTTGGGCTTTGTGACCTCGTCGGGCTGTGAAAGGTCAGGCACCATTATCGGCATACAGCCCGCATCATAAGCTGAGGTTATGCCGTTGGGGCTGTCTTCAAGAGCGATACACTCATTCGGCGCAAGCCCAAGCTGTTCACAGGCATAGTGATAAATATCAGGGGCAGGCTTGCCGTTTTCTATCATATTGCCGCTTATATGCTTATCAAAGCGGTGATAGATGCCGATGCTTTCAAGATACAGCTTGGTGCGCTTATCATCTGTTGCAGTGCATACTGCTTTTTTAAGCCCCGTGGTATCAAGGTAATCAAGCAACTCGTCAATGCCTTTTTTCTTTTCTATGCCGTGCTCGGCTATGTAGGCGTTCATAAGCTCAAGCCTTTTAAGGCGAACCTTAGCATAATCAAAATCCTCACACACAAGCCGTTTAAGCAATGGAGAAGCGAGCTTACCCGAGAGTGAACGTATCTGCAAAACGTGCTCTTTCTCCATTGGGTAGCCGTAAAATCTTGCCGCCTCGACCCAGAAACGCTGCAACAGCTTTTCAGTATCGACAAGCAGACCGTCCATATCAAATATTACCGCTTTTAGCATGGTTATCTCCTTTAATCGTTAGTAAACTGTGACATATAAAGGTCATAGTAAAAGCCTTTATTTGCAAGCAGCTGCTCATGTGTTCCCTGCTCGATTATATGCCCCTTATCCATAACAAGTATGCAATCAGAGCCAACTATCGTTGATAGCCTGTGGGCTACGATAAAGCTCGTCCTGCCCTTTATGAGCTTTGTGAATGCCTTTTGTATCCTGATCTCTGTCATGGTGTCGATAGATGATGTCGCCTCATCAAGAATAAGCATCGGCGGAACGAGGAGCATAACTCTTGCAATACACAAAAGCTGCTTCTGCCCCTGTGATATATTCGTGCCGTCATCACTGACAAAAGTATCATACCCGTCGGGCAAGCGCCTGATAAAGCTGTCAGCATGGGCTGACTTTGCGGCAGCTATTACTTCCTCACGGGTAGCATCGGGCTTGGCATAGGCTATATTCTCAAATATAGTGCCTGATTTGAGCCACGTTTCCTGCAA
>JAFYET010000339.1 GCA_017544125.1 Ruminococcus sp.
GTATATATTGAATAAAAGCCCTGTATGTGATATTATTAATAACAACAACCCAAAGGAAGTGAAACGATGCTATCATCATACACAGCCCTCATAGACGGCAGGGCGCAGAGGGCGGAGTTTGAGCGCTTTTACAGCGGCAACCGCAAGGCGGGGCTGATAAGGGCGTATGCGATACTACAGGATAAGGCAGATGCCGAAGATGCACTGTCAGAGGCATTTTTGCGCCTTGCCAGGTGCTTTGGCAGGGTGAGGAGCCTGCCCGAAAACAAGCTGCGGGCGTACTTTGCCATAATAGTAAAAAATGCCGCCCTTGACATACTGCGAAAGACAAGCAAGGAGCAGCTGCTGCCCTATGATGACGAGGCGCAGTATGATATAGCCGAGCTGCCCGATGCGAGCGAGGAGCGGCTCAGCGAGTGCATACAAAGGCTGTCTGAAAGCAACAGAGAGATACTGTATATGCGCTATGATTTGGAGCTTAGCCACGGCGAGATAGCTGCCGCCCTCGGTATCAGCGAGGAGGCATCAAGGCAGCGGGTGAGATATGCCAAAAGCAAGCTGCGTGCAGAGCTTTTAAAGGAGGAGTGAGGGTATGGAAATGACAGCGTTCAGAAACGCTTTATCATCGGTATGTGAGAGTGAGCTGCTTTGCGGCGGGAGTGATGAGGAGATAGAGTTTTCTGCTGCATTTGAGCAGAGAATGGAGGATATCATTCACCCAAAGGAAAAGGTCTATATAAGAAAGCGGCTTAAGATTGCGCTTGCTATGGCGGCAATGCTGGCGGCGGGGTTCCTTGTGGGAATGACCTCGGGCGGCAGGTGGGGCTTTCTCTTTGACAAGACTGACGAGGGGCTGTATGCCACATTTGATGTGACCTCTGTCAAAGACCCAAAAAAGAAAATAACCGAGGTATATGAGCTGGGACTTATCCCCGAGGGCTACACGCTGACCGACAGCCACGTACACCCCTTCGGGCAGTATGTCAATTACTTTTACGAGGTCGCTGACTATGGTAAGAAAGATTGGAAGTGCATATTCTTCTCGCAGAGTGTGCCATATTCCTACCGGGATGTATACATAGGCAAGGACGACAAGAGCATCATCATCACCGAGGGCGAGCTGCAATACTATATAAATCAGCCCGAAGAAAACTACACTATCGTTGTGTGGTATCAGGACGGATATGTAATGGTGCTTTCGGCCACACTCGGGAAAGACGAGGCGCTTGAGCTTTGCCGCTCGGTAAGGGTCAAACAATAAGCAGGAGGAAATGTAATGAAACGAAAACTGATATTTGCTGTCACGGCAGCGGTGGTGCTGTTTGGTGTGGGCTTTGCGGCCTACAAGCTACTGCACAAAGAAGATAATACAAGTCCCGAGGCTGTGCCTGTGCAGGAGGCTGCTGACGAGCTTAAGGATTACACGTTCGGGGAATATGATAATCTGAGGTTTGAGTGCGAGGTCAAAAACACCGACTTTGACGCAATATATGAAGAAATAGAGATAGGCTGGACGGGTGAAGATGATACTCTTACCCCTGATGAGCTAAAAAAGAGAGTCAGCGATTTTGGAAAAAAGGTATACGGGCTTGATATAAGCAATGGCGATATTCTTTATGACAAGGATAATGGTGTTGAGGCATACGGCAGATATGAAAAGGATGATACTTTAATACATTATTACTATAATGATACTTTTAACGCCAAAAAAATAGATAACAGTATAGATATTTCCGAACCCTTTTCTTCGGATGAAGAGGAAAACGAAAGAATAAGACCGAAGATAATAAAGAGATTTAAGCCTGATGATGATTATGAAAATGAAGTATATGATATCAATGGTCAGAAATATGCACTCAAAGATGCTGTTGAATTTGCCAATAAAAAAGTAGATGACTGCATTTCGCAGTTTTTACATGAAAAGCCGGTGCTGACCGATATAGGTGTTGTGTATTTTCCTCATAGAAACAGCTATGCATACTTGCTTAAATACAGCCATTTAATTGACGGCGTTCTGGTAGATGGTGTGTGGAATCCTGATATAGATAATGATTTTTTCAGGGGAAGTGCTTTGAATATAGAAATATATGAAAAGGATCAGCTCAGTATGATCTCAAATATATGTTATTATACTGTGTTAAATAAGACACCTGCTAAGAAGATTCTATCGCTGAGCGAAGCTGAAAAGATAGCGGCTGATTCATTGGCACCTGCGGTGTCATATATAGTTACCGGCTGTGAATTGAAGTATGTATGCATCACTCATCAAAAGCCCGATAGAACTGTATTTAAGCCGATGTGGGTTTTTGTCATTGATGAGTGTAAGGACAATGATGAATATCAAAGCGGAATGGACGCTTTTCCGAAAATGCAGCTTTATATAGATGCTGTGAATGGAAATAGCATGATATACGAAAAAGAACATGGAATGGTGCGGTAGTATGAAAATTTTAAACTACATTCGTAAAGATCTAAAAATCGGCATTATCGGTGCTGTGCTACTGGCAGCGGTGGTGCTGTCGGCAGCCGGCTTTATCGCATACAGGCTGTTATCAAAAAATGAGAGTATAACCCCTGAAGCTGTGCCTGTGCAGGAGGCTGCTGACGAGCTAAAAGATTACACCTTTAAGCAGCATGACAATTTAACTTTTGCCTGCAAACCGGACAACATTGTCATTGGCGAGGTTTACGATAA
>JAFYET010000340.1 GCA_017544125.1 Ruminococcus sp.
CTCATAGGCATATCACAGCAGGAGGTAAGCCGCTATGAGAGCGGCGAGGTAAAAGCCCCCATTAACTACATTATTGATGTAGCCAACTGCTGTAATGTCAGTGTTGATTATATACTCGGACGTGAAAAGCCCGTCCCGCAGGAAAACGAAGTGCTGGCACTTTACAATACGCTGAACAGCAGCAACAAGATAAGAGTAGATGAGCGCATAAAAACCCTTCTTGAAATACAAACCACAAAATAACCGCCGCCCCATACGGAGCAGCGGTCATTTTTTTATCCGTCATACATCATACAAGCGGTACGTTCCAGCCTGCGAGGTTCTGCCTTATCACCAGAACGTCCTGAATGTTTACGTTGTTGTCGCCGTTGACATTGGCGTTTGAGAGGTTTATCGAAACGTTCCAGCCTGCAAGGTGCTGCCTTATAACAAGCACGTCCATAATGTTTACCTGCTTGTCATCGTTGGCATCGCCGGGTATTCTTGCGCCTGATGCCCGGGTTATGGTGAAGGAAGCGCTCTTTGAGCCTGTGTAGTTGCCCTTGCCTGTTACTGTCACGGTAGCAGTGCCTGCGTTTACGTTGTTTGTGTAGGAAACCGTGTAATCAGTGTCCTTGACAAGCGTCTTGCTGCCGAGCTTTACTGTAGGTGCGGGAGTCTGTGCAGCGCCTGTGTAGGTGCAGTTTGAAACAGTTACTGCCGCACTGCTGAGGTTTGCCTTTGCGATAGTGAAGTTAGCGCTCTTTGAGCCTGTGTAGTTGCCCTTGCCCGTTACCGTCACGGTGGCTGTGCCTGCGTTTACATTGTTTGTGTAGGAAACCGTGTAGTCGGTGTCCTTGACAAGCGCCGTGCCGCCAAGCTTAACTGTGGGTGCAGGTGTCTGTGCCGAGCCGTTGTAGGTCACGCCCGATACTGTTATAGCCGCACCGCTTATGTCGGTGGTGTTTCTTGTGATAGTGAAAGTGGCACTCTTCGAGCCTGTGTAGTTGCCCTTGCCCGTTACTGTAACAGTAGCTGTGCCGGGGTTGATGTTGTTAGAATAAGCTACGGTGTAGTTGCTTGCCGCTACCGTCTTGCCGCCATATGTTACCGTAGGAACAGGCTTTACCTGCGAGCCGGTGTATGCCATGTTGGCGACCGTTATACTTGCATTGCTGAGGTTTATCTTTGATATGGTGAATGTTCCGCTCTTTGTGCCTGTGCAGTTGTTTTTACCTGTTACTGTCACAGTGGCTGTGCCTGCATTCACGTTGTCTGAGTATGTTACAGTGTAGTTGCTCGATGATACCGTTGTGCTGCCAACCTTTACAGTGGGTGCGGGTGTTATTGCAGAGCCTGTGTAGGTCGCACCGGCTGCTGTTACTGTGGCACTTGAAAGGTTTAGCTTGTTTATAGCAAAGTTTACATTCCTCGTGCCTGTGTAGTTGCCCTTGCCCGTTATGGTCATGGTGGCTGTGCCTGCGTTTGTGTTGTTTGTGTAAGAAACTGTGTAGTCAGTGCCCTTTGTGAGCGTCTTGCCGCTAAGTGTCACTGTAGGTGCAGGTGTCTGTGCCGAGCCGTTGTAGGTCACGCTCGAAACAGATATCGCAGCATTTGCAAGGCTGAGTGCGTTTATGGTAAAGGTGGCGTTCTTTGTGCCTGTGTAGTTACCCTTGCCCGTCAGCGTTACTGTGGCTGTGCCTGCGTTTACGTTGTTAGAGTAGCTTACAGTGTAGTCTGTGCCCTTTACAAGTGTTGTGCCGTTGTATTTTACCGTGGGCTCGGGTGTCTGCGCCGAGCCGTTGTAGTTGCAGTTTGAAATAGTTACTACAGCGCCGTTTATGTCCTTTTTCACAACAGTGTTGTTAACTATCTGGAAGGTCACATACTTTGAGTTTGTATATGTGCCGTTGCCTGTTATCTTGATAGTTGCTGTGCCTGCATTTACGTTGTTGGAGTATGTTACAGAGTAGTCTGTGCCCTTTTTGAGGGTCTTGCCGTCCATAGTTACAACAGGCTCAGGCTTTATCGCACTGCCTGTGTAGTTGTAGCTTGCGTTCACACCCGTAACGGTCGCAAACTCCAGGCTGGTGTTTGCAAGGTAGACGGTGTAGTGGTCACGGCAGTACGAGCACTCGTAGTAAATATACCCCTGGGATGTTTCTGTGGGGGGGTATGTTGTGGATACATAGTTGTGCGCTGTCTTTGCTATAGTCTCCTTGTAGCTGTAGCCGCAGGTCTTACAGGTATATAACATCGTTCCCACATGGTTGCAGGCAGGTTCTACTGTCTGCACGCCATCGTCAAAGTCATGTGTGTGGTTGGGCAGGTCGATCAGCTGATATGTCAGCTGCGGTTTTGAATTAAAAGCATATTGCGAGCCGCTGGTGTTTGAATAGCACTTGAGCACAAAGCCGTCGATCGCCACATAGCTTGCGCCCGATGCTTTGTAGCCTACCGCATAACCTGTGGAAGAAATAGCAACATTCTTGCCAAGAGTCAGCTCCATAAGGCTTGTGCAGCCGAGAAATGCGTAATTGCCTATCGAAGTAAGCCCTGCCGGAAGTGTTGCAGAAGCAAGCGACGAACAGCCCGTGAAAGCATAAGGTCCTATGCTCGTAACAGTTGAGGGTATATTTATAGTTTTAAGCGATGTGCAGCCTGCAAAAAGGCTGTCAGCTATCTCGGTAAGACTGCTCGGCAGTGTCACCGACTGGAGACTTGTGCAGCTTGAAAAAGCGCCCTCGCCAAGAGTAGTTACCGTGTTCGGTATGGTAACGCTTGTTACCGACTTGTTGCTCATAAACGGGAAGTAATTATCGCTGTCACCCAACGCAGTTACAGTATATCCGCCAAGGGTCGAGGGTATTGAAACAGCTGACGATGTGCCGGTATAATCGGTTATTATCATCTTGTTATTCTTGACAATGCCCCAAAAATCGCCGTACTGCGTGCCGTTCTCCTCAAACCCCGCATCTGCATAAAGTATATGCGAGGATATCACGCCCTCGGGCAGCACAGCACCGGTACTGCCAAGCAGCATAGCCGCAGCGGCAATGCCTGCTATAAACCTTTTCTTCATTAAAAATCCTCCTTCAAAAGCCGTCGATAATATCATACACTATTATTATAACATTTTTAACAGAACATCTCAATAAGCATAATACACAATACCTGCCGCCCGTTTTTGGGCATAAAGGCAACGCTTCCCTTTGTTTACAAAAAATTAACCCAATATAGCCTTGACAAATTATATTTGATAAGATATAATTTAATCATACCAAACAACAACACAGTATGAGACCACAGAAAGGACGGAACAGACTATGAGCAGATTTTATGAGCTGAGCGTTACCAATGCCGGAGGCGAGAGCATTCCCATGAGCGAGTATAAGGGCAAGGTGGTAGTTGTAGTAAACACCGCCACCGGCTGCGGCTTCACCCCGCAGTATAAGCCCCTTGAAGAGATGTACGAGGCGCTGCACGATAAGGGGCTTGAGATAATCGACGTGCCCTGCAACCAGTTCGCAGGTCAGACCCCCGGCACCGATGAGGAGATACACGAGTTCTGCACCCTCAAATACAACACAAAGTTCCCTCAGATGAAAAAGAGCGATGTCAACGGCGAGAATGAGATAGAGCTTTTTAAATACCTCAAATCGCAAAAGGGCTTCGGGGGCTTCGGTAAGGGTGCTAAGGCTCTCGCAATGGCCACCCTCTGCAAGGCAAGGGATAAGGACTATAAGACAAACCCCGATATCAAGTGGAACTTCACCAAGTTCGTGATAAACAGGCAGGGCGATGTAGTTGCACGCTTTGAGCCCACCGAGGATATGGGCAAGCTGCGTGAATGCGTGGAAGGGCTGCTTTAAATGCAAAAAGGAGAAGTGATCTATGAGCCAAAAAAGGTAAATGTTTGTGAGCAGCTCAGGCTCGATAACCAGCTGTGCTTTCCGCTTTATGCGGCGGCAAGGCAGGTGGTGAATATGTACACCCCCCACTTGAAGCCGCTGGGCATAACCTATACCCAGTATCTCGTTTTCCTTGTGCTGGGCGAGAACGGGCAGATGAAAGTCAGCGAGATAGGCTCAAAGCTCTTTCTCGATAACGGCACCCTCTCCCCCCTGCTCAAAAAGCTGGAAAAAGAGGGCTATATCGCCCGCACCAGAAGCCATGAGGACGAGCGTATAGTGCAGATATCCCTCACCGATAAGGGGGCTGAGTTCTATAACGGGCTTGCGGATATCCCCGGCAAGGTGGGCTCCTGCCTGTGTATGGAGGAGCAAAGGGCAAGGCAGCTCTATTCGCTTTTGTATGAGCTTCTGAACGCCGACAGGTGATATTCGGCTATGCCCACGGATTTTTGGTGATTTTAAATATTTTTTATGAAAAAGGATTGCATTTTTGTGATGAATGTGATATAATATATTATGTATATATCACGACCGCAAGGGAGGCCGCCTTTTTATGAAGCATAAGACCATTGCCATCTGTGTAACAGGCTATGACGATCAAAACGAAATAACAAAGATTATGGGCATAAAAGCCCGCTGCAAGGAGCTTGGCTATAACGTTCTGACCTTCTTCAACTCTCAGAGAAAGCCCGAGCTCAACCTTGATCTTATAATCCCGGAGGATATCTTAAACGGCGAAAAAATGGCGGTCAAGCTCATCAATTATGACCTTATCGACGGTATGATAGTTTTCGGTGACTCTATGCTTTGGCCCGAGATGCTCGAGAAGATAGCCGCCGAGTGCAAAAAGCGCGGCATACCTATGGTGGATATCGACGACCCCACATTCGACGTTTGCGAGAAGATAACCCTGAGCAACGAGAAGGCTATGGAATATGTTATCAGACACTTAGTCGAGGATCACGGTCTAACAAAGATAGACTTTATAAACGGCTTCAAGAACAACCCCCAGTCGGACGAAAGGCTGGCGGCTTATAAAAAGATACTTACCGAGCATAATATACCCATTGAGGAAGAGCGCATACACTACGGCGAGTTCTGGCGCAAGGCTATCGACTGCACCAAGACTATCATGGCAAGGGGCGAGCTGCCCGAGGCTATCGCCTGCGCTAATGACACAATGGCTATCTACTGTATGGATACCCTTAAAGAAGCAGGCTACCGCATACCCGATGATGTTATCGTAACGGGCTTTGATGCGACATTTGACAGCCAGCTGTGCAAGCCTACGCTGACTACCGCAAGGCGTGCCATATTTGAATCGGGCGTGGCTGCGGTAGATGTGCTCACAAAAATGATGAACGGCGAAAAGGTCGATCATGAGACCTTTGTCGAGTCGGTGCTGGTAAAGGGCGAGTCCTGCGGGTGTGTTCCTTTGACTCAGCGCAAGGAAGAAACATATGAGGAGAAGTATGAGAGAGTAAACCGCTTCAAGCAGTTTAACAGATACATTCTTTATATGAACTCGGAATTTTCAAACATCACCAATTCTGAGGAGCTCTACCAGCCTATGACCGAGGGCTGCCGCATATTCCAGATAGAGAAGCTCTATGTGTGCATAAACATTGATATCGAGCATAAGCAGGATCTGGTGGATCTTGACGAGATAAACCCCTGGGAAGTGCCCGACAGAATGGTTTCTATGTTCAAGCACGGGCATGATGTGGAGGTGGGTACAGAGTTTGCCACCAAAGACCTTATCCCCGGCGGCATAAACGACAGCGAGGGGCCTGTCAACTACGTTTTCGCCCCCCTCTATTTCAAGAAAAACTTCATCGGCTATGTGGCGCTCAAAGCACCCGAGGATTATATCGAGGGCGATATATTCTGCGCATGGCTGGTGTCTATATCAAACAACGCAGGCTCGTTCTACATGAACAACGAGCTGTCAGAAGCGATCGGCGAGCTGCAGAAGCTCTACCTGCGTGACCCGCTGACGGGGCTTTACAACAGGCGTGGTCTTAACAAGTATGAAAAGCCCTACATCGAGAAGGCTCTTGCCGAGGGCAGGATGCCCGCACTCATCTGCGCCGATGTTGACGGCTTGAAGAAGGTAAACGACAACTACGGTCACGAAGAGGGCGACAACGCCATTGTCAGAAGCTCGGCAGCGCTTATCAGGTGCTTCCCCGTAGGCAGCGTATGCGTCAGGACGGGCGGTGACGAGTTCCTCGTTATATCGTCATTTGATGATGAAAAGGAGCTCAAAGCCTCTATCAAGGACGTTTACCGCAACCTTGCCGAATACAACGCCATAAGCAACAAGCCCTACAAGGTAGGCTGCTCGTGCAGCTACGCCCTTGTTCCCACAAGCGGCGAATATGACCTTGATGAGATACAGAAGATCGCCGACAAGAATATGTACGAGGAAAAGGTAAAGCGCAAGGCGGTAAGGAAAGACTGATTTAAAATTATACGACCCTCTGCTGTACGGCAGGGGGTCAGTATATAAGTGAATAATGCGCTATGATAAGGAGGAACCCCAAATGATAGAATTCCGCTACGACACACAGCTGCTTTTAGAGGCAGAGGGTATTGACGAAGACGAGCTTTTTGACTACATCACCGAGCATTTTACCGGCGACAGCCTGCTGGTCGTCACCGATGATGACACCACCAAGCTCCACTTCCACACAAACGAGCCGTGGAAGATACTTGAATACTGCGCATCGCTGGGCGAGATATACGACATAGTAGTTGAGGATATGGACAGGCAGGCAAGAGGGCTCAAAGGATAATGTATTATGAAGATATAAGGGTGGGCGATAAGCTCACCCTTGCGCCTTTAACGGTGCAAAAGGACGAGATGATCAGCTTTGCAAATCGCTTCAACCCCGTGCCGATGCACACCGATGAAGAATATGCAAAGACCACAAAAGCAGGCGCTCTCACCTCATCGGGGCTTTATACCTTTGCGCTTATGTGGGCGCAGTATGTGGTGCAGGATTTCGGCGGCGAGCAGACGCTTGCAGGGCTTTCAATGCACCTTGACTTCAAAGCCCCCGTCTTTGCGGGAGATACCCTGACAGGCGCAGCTGAGGTCATATCAAAGACCGAGCGCAACCCCTATAACGGCATCTTCACCGTGAGGATAGATATCTATAACGCCCCAGGCGCTCTCGTGCTCACAAGTGAGACAGACACGGTGGTAAAGCGCCGCCCCGCAGAATATGATAAATAATGCAAATCACACTTAGAGGGACCTCCCCCGAAAGTGTGATTTTTTTAGCTTTTAGTAACATAATGGCTAAAAAGAAACGCCGTGTGTTTGTTCTTGCTGTTTAACCTTAACATTGACTAACATAAAGTTATTTGTTATAATTATTTATGTGTGATTACGACGCTGTGTTCATAATGAACATAACTGCCGGTCAAATCCGCAGACAAAGAAAGGAACGAAACAAATGAAGATCAAAAGAATACTTGCACTGTTAGCAGCAATAGCCTGCATTTCAATGACAGCCTGCTCCTCTGAGGACAGCTCGGATGACGACAGCCGCAGCAGCCGCTCTTCATCGTCAGTTCAGAGCGATGAAAGCACTGCCGATGCCAGCACAGACAACGGCAGCGACTCTTCCGATGAAAGCGAGGCTGAGGAGGTAACAGCCCCCGACAAGCCGCTTGAAGAGATAATCGCAGAGTATACCCCCGCAGAAGGCAAAAGCCCCGAGCTCAAAGAAGTCGGCAAGCTGAAGGTCAAGGACGTGGATTTCAAGGACGATAATATCTATGTGCTGAATGACAAGGACGAGCCTACTATCTACGACTACAAGGGCGAAGAGCTTGCAGGCGGAAAGGCTGAATATGTAAACAAGCTCGGCAACACAGGGCTTTATGTATACAACGCCAAGGGTACAGAGGAGACTGTTTATGTAGGTCTTATCGACGCTGACGGCAACGAGATAATCTCACCCGACGAGAAGGCAGGTCTTATCAAGGAGATAGATGACCGCTTCGTTATGGTGTTCTTCCCCGATGCTGAGACTAAAAACGAAGACGAGGCTATATACTTCGCTACAAAAAGACAGTTTGCTCTTGATGTTTCCGAAGAAGATGTAATGTACACAGGCAAGGTAAAGGTATATGATACACAGGGGCGCAAGTACCTTGAAAACACCACCGTCACCACAAACCCCCGCTATACCGTTTACGGCGATATCATATCATTCTCTGACAGCAGCTCAAACTACGTTTATGTTTCTGCTGATGACAAGGTGCTTGAATTTGAAGACGGCATTACCCCCACAGGCGGCAAGCTGCTCACCAAGTATAAGGACGGCAAGACCTATGCCTATGACCACGATATGAACTTACAGTTCACTACACCTTACAGCATTTCCAAGATGAACAACACCGATGATTTCTATACCATTACTGACCTTGACACAAGCAAGCGTGGTATAATCCACTACACAGGCACTATCATATTAGAGCCCAAGTACAACACTGTTGATTATGTAGACGCAGGCTGCTTCACATACGCTTCCACTGACGATTACCAGAAAAACGGCATACTCGACCTCGAGGGCAAGGAGATAACCAAGGACGATTACAAGTACATCTACTACTCAGGCGTTCCCGGCTATTTCAACGTCTGCAAAGCTGACGGCAAGTACGACCTTATCGACATAAAGACAGGCAATGCAGTTTACTCTGATGCTGACAGCTATGTCAAGCTCGGCGAATACATCAGCACAGGCAGCGATTACTTATACTTTGTACCCGGCAAGGGCGATGTTTCACTCAAGACAAAGTATTCCGGCACATACTACGGCAACTACCTGCTCAACGTAAACTCTGATAAGATCCTTTATGACCTGTATACCGGCGAAAAGATACAGGAAGGCTATGACGAAGCTGATTTCGCATTCGGCCGTTTATACATCACAAAGGGCAAGGAGATAACCATCTACGAGGTTAACTGAACAGCCTGACCGTTCAACGCCCTGCTGTATTAAAGGAGAGTGGCTTATGAAAAAGCTGTGCGTTCTTTTCCCGGGCATCGGCTATCACTGCGATAAGCCGCTGCTCTACTACTCCGCAAAGCTCGCAAGGGCGAGGGGGTATGAAGTTATAGCGCTCAGATACTCGGGCTTTCCCGACGGCGCAAAGGGCAACGATGAGAAAATGCGCCTTGCCGCCGCTCACGCACTAAAGCAGAGCGAGCAGCAGCTTGAAAATGTCCGCTTTGGCGATTACGGGCGTGTAATATTCATCGGCAAGAGCATAGGCACAGCCGCCTGCCTTGAATACAAGGCGCTCCACGGGGCAGATGCCTGCGGCATTCTATTCACGCCGCTTGAGTTTACCCTGTCATACGATGCGGCGGGCTTTATAGCCTTTCACGGCACAGCCGACCCCTGGGCAGACACCGAAAAGATAAAGCGCCTGTGCGATGAGCACGCTGTCCCTCTGTATATAACCGATAACGCCAACCACTCGCTCGAAACCGGCGACCCCTTAGCGGATATAAACACCCTCTCGGGCATTATGCAAAAGGCGGGAGAGGTCATACTGTAAAAACAAAAAGAATAATGAATAATAGAGGAGGCAGCAATGTTTTTAAATCCGTGCCCGAAGGGCACAACCTCAATTATTCATTATTCTTTATTATTTCTTCA
>JAFYET010000341.1 GCA_017544125.1 Ruminococcus sp.
CTATCGCCATTTTAACGCCCTTGACCTTCTGCATCTCGTTTATCATCATATTGGCATCGGCAGACTTCATATTCTCATCTACCATTATGATGTGTGATGATGTTATGCCGTAGTCATCAGAGAGCTTTGAGGCTGCCATTACTGAATTGAGGTCTGTGGGCAGCGTGTCGGTGAGGTTGTAGTAAACATCGGTGTGCGTCTCGCCGTATATAGCAGGCGGCAGCAGTGCTAAGAACACTACTAAAAACGCCCAGCTGTGCTTCATTATGAAGTTTGATATCTTGTCAAGCGAGGGGATAAGCTCTCTGTGCATGGTCTTTTCAAGGGGCTTATCAAATATCAGTATCATAGCCGGCAGAACGGTTATCGTGCAGATAACGCCCAGCACAACGCCCTTAGCCATTACCAAGCCTATATCAAGACCCAGAGTAAATGTCATAAAGCAGAGGGCTAAGAAGCCTGCAACGGTCGTTACCGAGCTTGAAACGACAGATGTGAAGGTCTGCCCTATTGCTATCGCCATAGCCTCTTCCTTGTTGCCCGGCAGCTGCTCCTTCTGCTCCTTGTAGCTGTGCCAGAGGAAGATAGAGTAGTCAGCCGTTACCGCCAGCTGCAATACAGCCGCCAGTGCCTGTGTCACGAATGATATCTGCCCCTGTAATTGGTTAGTACCTAAGTTATACAGTATCGAGATACCGATATTGAGCATAAAGAACACAGGGATAAGCAGCGAATCCATAGCAACTGCCAGCACTATGCTCATAAGTATAACGCCTATGATAACATACATGGTCATTTCTTCAATGGTGAGGTTCTTTATATCCTCAACGACTGCGCCCATGCCGCTTGAGAACACCTGCTTGTCAGCCATTTTTCTCATTTGAGCTATCGCTTCAAGCGATTCATCAGAGGAGCCTGTGCTTGCGAAGAATACCATCATCAGCGTTGAGTCGTCCTTATCGCTGTTGAATATCTGGTAGATATCATCGGGCAGCACCTCTTTCGGGATAGAGAGGTCGGCAATACTGTCATACCATACAACATCGCTCACCACGTCGATCTCCTCAAACTGCTGTTTGAGCGAGGCAACGCCCTTATCGTCCATGCCCTCGATTATGACATAGGCAAAGCCGCCCTTGCCGAAATCTTCAAGCATTATATCCTGCCCCTTCATCGAGTCGATATCACCCGGCAGGTAGGAAAGAATATCGTAGTTTATCCTCGTAGTTATCATACCTATAAAAGCAGGTATGAGCAGCAGCACCGAAAGTATAAGTATCGGCACACGCAGCTTTACTATCGCCCGTGCTGTTTTCTTCATTCATATCATCTCCGCTGTCGAACTTATAAAATGACCTTTGGTCACTTTCTTTCATATTCCCAGTATAGCACCCCTTACATATAATGTCAACACAAAAATTGACCGTTGGTCAGAAATTTGTATGAATGCACAAATTGACCGTCGGTCAGTTTTCTAAGTTGTATACTTTTTCATGTTGACAAGCGCTCGGGGAATAGGGTATAATATATAGCAGAAACTGCGGGAACCCCCTCCGCCTGCTTCGCAGGCACCTCCCTCGGGGAGATTGTGTGGGGGCTTTCCGGGTGTAAACTCCCGCCGCTTCAAATTCATCTTACTCCCTACCTCTAACCTCTTACATCTAAAAGGACGTGAAACCATGGGCAAGCTCGAAGTGAAAAAGAAAGCAAAGGAAGACTCGCTGCTGATGACGGCGTACAAGCTCTTCACCACCAAGGGCGTGACAGGCACCTCGGTGTCGGATATCGCCAACTCGGCGGGCATCGGCAAGGGCACATTCTACCTTTATTTCAAAGACAAGTACGACCTTAAAAACAGGCTCGTGGCAAAGCACTCGGCAAGGCTTTTCAAGACGGCGACAGCGCAGCTCGAAGCCTGCGGGCGTGAGCTTGATTTCAAGGAGAAGATAATATTCATAATCGACAGCTGCTTAAATCAGCTGAACGAAAACCAGGCGCTGCTCACATTCATATCAAAGAATTTGAGCTGGGGCATTTTCAAAAACGCCCTCACTGCCCACAGCGGCACCGATGAGATAGACTTCCTGAGCGTGTATAACGAGATGCTCACCGATGCCCCGAGAAAGATAAACGACCCCGAGATAATGCTCTTTATGATAATAGAGCTTTTAAGCTCGACCTGCTACTCGGCTATCCTTTATAAAGAGCCTGTATCTCTCGAAGAGCTGAAGCCCCACCTTTACCGAAGCGTTGAAGATATAATCGACAGACACATGGGAGACGAGCCGCAGGCGGCTCTTAAAGAATAAAGAATAAAAGAGGTATCACTCCCGGTGATACCTCTTTTTGTGTTGTGAATATTATTGTGTGCAGCATTAGCCGCACTTGATTGCTTTATATGTCATTTCGCCGTCATTTCAGCATTTCTCAGCACGCAGTACTGGTAGTCGCCCTCCATGTAGGTGTCAAACTCGCCGGTGACGGTTATTTCCGAGTCTATCTCGGGGTAGTCGTCGGGGTATTTGAAATCACCTGCACGCTCAAACTCCAGCCCCTGCTGGCAGCAGGCGGAAGCGTCGGCTATGAACACCGCAAAATAGTCCTTTGTGCCTGCGGTGTCGGTGGTGTGGGCAAGGGTGCCTGTCGCCTTTACACGCTTGCCACGGTAGTTGTCGGGGTTGTTGACCATATCAAACACCTGCGCATAGACTATGTTTGAATCAAGTATAGTCAGGTCAACGTCAATGTCGCCGTTTGCCGCATCTGTGCCTACACGCTGCGGCTGCTCTGCCTCAGATGAAGCCTCAGACGATGAGCTGCTCACATCAGCAGATGATGAATTCTCGCTCCGGCTTATCAGGCTGTCTACCTTTGAGGTATCGCCGCAGGCTGTGAGCAGGGTGAGTGCCAGCACCGCCGGCAGAAGTTTTTTAATTGCTTTCATATATAAATGCTCCTCTTTATATCAACTTCTTTTCAGTATCTTCCCCGTAATGCAGAACAGGGCGAAAACTATTATATCAGCCGTGACGATAGTCGAGCCTACGGGGGTCGACATAAGTATTGATGCGATTATGCCCACACCTGCGCAGATGACAGATACCACCGCCGAGCAGATTATGACCGAGCGGAAGCTCTTGAACACCCGCATCGCCGAGAGCGAGGGGAAGATGATAAGTGCCGAGATAAGCAGCGAGCCTACCAGGTTCATAGCAAGCACGATTATAAGCGCTGTTACTACTGCTATGAGCAGGTTGTAGCCGTCTGCCTTGATGCCTGTTGCCTTTGAAAAGCTCTCATCAAAGGTGACAGCGAATATCTTATTGTAAAAGAGAATGAATATCAGTATGACAGCTATCGCCATGATAAGGCAAAGGCGCACATCGTCCTCTTTGAGTGTGAGGATAGAGGTCGAGCCGAAAAGCGTCGAGCAGACATCGCCCGAGATGTTTGACGAGGTCGGGAAGCGGTTCATAAGCATATAGCCTATCGCCAATGACCCCACCGAGATCATCGCCACAGCCGCATCGCCCTTTATCTTGGCATTCTTGCCGGGGCGAAGAAGCAGTATCGCCGCAAGCAGCGTTATGGGCAGCACTATGATGTTATTGTTCGCATCAGCTATCATATCAGCAAAGCGCCGCACACCGTCAGGCACCTCGCCTGAGGCGGAAACGCCCGCCGCTATCTCCTTTATGATAACAGGCAGCACTGCCGCCAGACTCATAGCGCCGAACGCAACGTGCGAAAGCCCGTCGCCGATGAATGAAAAGCGCTTTAGCACCAGCGTCACCCCAAGCAGCGATGAGCATAAAGCAATAAGCAGCCCCACAATGAGTGCATATCTTACAAAGGGGTATGAAAAATAAAACGAGAGCTTGTCTATCATCTCTGACATTTTCTTTTCCTCCCCGTGTTGATAAATCCCGATATCAGAGCGCCCGCAGCCGCAGCACCCGCAGCAGCCGCAACAGGCGCAAGTATCGCCCTTGCATCGCTTTGCTCTTTTTTAGCCTTAACAGGCTCATCGACACCCTCGCCCTCATCGCCGTTTTCGGTTATCAGGAAGCTCTTGCCTATGCGGCTGTTAAGATACGCCTCCTTGCTGCCGAAGAAAAGCTGCTTGTGATGCCCTATGTGCAGTATATGGCTTGCATACCTTACTGCCGCATTTACATCGTGCGATACCATGATTATGGTTATGCCGCCGGCGTTAAGCCCCTTGATAAGCTCGTAGAGGTCGTTCTGCGCCTTTGGGTCAAGCCCCGTTACAGGCTCATCGAGCAGAAGCACCTTGCTTGCGGCGCACAATGCCCTTGCAAGCAGCACCCTCTGCTGCTGCCCGCCCGAAAGCTCACGGTAGCAGCGCTTTGAAAGCTCAGCAATGCCTAAGCGCTCCATATTCTCCTTGGCAAGTGCTTTAAGCTCGCTGCCGTAGAAGGGGCGCAGCCCTGTTTTTGACAAGCACCCCGAGAGCACTATCTCCCTGACCGATGCGGGAAAATCCCTCTGAACGAGCGTCTGCTGTGGCAGATAGCCTATCTCCTTAGGGGTGAGCCCCACCCAGTCGATAGAGCCTGCGTCTACAGGCTTAAGCCCGAGTATAGTTTTGATAAGCGTGCTCTTGCCCGAGCCGTTCTCGCCGAGTATGCACAGATAATCGCCCTCGCTGACGGTAAAATCCAGCCCCTGCGCAACTGTCATATTCTCATACCCAAGCGTTGCCTCACGGCATACTATCTGTTCTGCCATACTGTTTCCTCCCGTCAGCTCAGTGCCGACTTAAGTGTTTCGTAGTTCTTTCTCATAAGCGATATATAGGTGTGCTCGTCATCGAGCTGCTCCTTTGTTACCGATTGCAGCGAGTAAAGGGTCGCTGTCGTGGCGTTTTTATCCTTTGTGCTGTCGATTATCGCCTGTGCTATCTTTCCGTCTGAATTCTCTATGGTAAATATGGTCTTAGCGCCCAGCTCATCAGCCTTGCCTGCAAGGAAAGCTATCGTCTCAAAGCTCGCCTCTGTCTCAGCCGAGCAGCCCACGAACGCCGCATAGTAGTCAAAGCCGTATTCATCGGTGAAGTATCTGAACGGGAAGCGGTCGCCGAAGATGAGTGTCTTGCTGCCGACGCTGTCAGCAAGTGCTCTGAAATCAGAATCCAGCGCATCGAGCTCTTTAAGGTAGCTCTCTAAATTTGCCTTGTAGCTGTCCTTGTTCTTCTCATCTGTCTCGCTCAGGTCATCGGCTATCTTTTTGCATATGGTCTTTGCATTTTCGACCGAGAGCCAGGTGTGCTCGTCGTATTCCTTTTCCTCTTCTTCGCCCTCGTGCTCTTCTTCCTCTGCCTGCATACCTTCCTTGACTTCCTCTTCCTTGGCAGCCGAGCCGATAACGTCGAGCATATTGATTATCTTCATATCGTCATTGCGCTTGTTTTCGAGCGCCTCGGGCACCCATGTGTCAGACTCGCCGCCTGCATATATAAACAGGTCGCAGTCTGATATCTTTAGTATATCCTCAGCTGTGGGCTGGTATGAGTGCAGGTCTGCACCGCTGTCGAGCAGGTAGGTTATCTCAACATCGTCAACGCCCTTGGTGATGTTTCTCACCCAGTCATATTCGGGGAAGATGGTGCATACTACGCTCACCTTGCCCGGTGTCTTGCTGCTGCCCGCCTCCGAGCAGGAAGCAAAGCTCATCATCATCGCAGCACTCACGGCTGCGGCTATTATCTTCTTTATCATATAATCTATCCTCTTTCTTATATCGTAAGCTTTGGCATTCGTCGGCGTAAACCGACACATTAACTGTTAACTGTCAAGCCTTACCCTCAGCGATATAAGTGTATGTCTGCTGCCTGCCTGTGTGCGCTTATCTACCGGCACCGCCGCAGCTGCTGTTAATATGACCGCCGCTGTCAGGGCAGCACTGCCCGCAGCACCGAGTCTGAGCATATTCTCGCATATCTGTAATACCGCACATATGCCGCAGCCCTCGCCGCAGCAATCGTGGTCATACTCTGCCGCCTCAAATAACGCCGCCCCGAACACCAAAAGCGCAAATATCAGCGCAAGCAGGGCGCTTATGTATCTTATCCTTTTCATGTCAGCTCTCCTTGCACTCCCTGCACTTGCCGGGCAGAACGGCGCTCTGGTCAAGCTCAAAGCTCTCCTCCTTGAATATGCGCTCGACTATCTCACGGCTCTCGGCATCGTTCATATGGTAGAGCTTGCCGCAGGAAACGCATTTCATATGCAGGTGGTGGTGGCAGCCCTCGCCCTCTGTGAGCTGATAGACGAAATTGCGGCTGTTGCCCCTGACGGTGCGCTTAACCTCGCCGCTCTCGACCAGCTCCTTTACAAGCCTGTAAACGGTGCTCTCGCCCGGTGCCTTGCTGACCTCGGGGTCGGTCTTCATCATGTCGGCTATCTGCCTTACCGTAAAGCTCTCGCTCTTGTGCCTTGCAAGAAAGCATTTAAGCTCCTCTTTCTGCATGGTGTTATACTTTGCCAAGGTTCCACCGCCTTTCAATTTGAGAGTAATTTTCAATTTCAGATTATACCATATTATCCCCCCATTGTCAAGCAAAAAGGCGGCTCTTAACAGTTTGTTTACCGTAGATAATACACAGTGCTGACGGCTTTGATTTGGTGATTTTGTATAGTTATTTTCAGGTAACAGGTAACAGGTAACAGGTAACAGATATTGTGTGCGGCAAAGCCGCATAGATGCCCATTCGGGCTGTTTGGGGAGCAATTATCGCTTATTTAGGCAATTTCGTTGGGGTTAAAGCCCGATATGGGCGGTATCAACTTCGTTGATACCATCATCGCCCGCAGGGCGATACCTCACCTGTTACCTGTTACCTGTTACCTTTTACCTA
>JAFYET010000342.1 GCA_017544125.1 Ruminococcus sp.
ATATACCTCAATTATTCATTATGAATTATAAATTATGCATTTTTGAAAGCCTTTTCAATGTCCTCCGCATTGTCAGCGATCACCAGTATGCTGAACCCTCCCGCCTCGAAAATGCGGGCTTTTTCTATCTTGGGCAGCTCCTCTGGCTTGTAGCCCTCAAAGTCACGCTTGCGCATATCAAGCCGCTCTTTGAGCTTGTCGGTCAGCTCGCTCTGTCTGGCGGGGTCTGCCGCCTTTAAAAGCGATACCTCGTCGGCATTGCCGCCGCTGGAGGCGTAGCTTATCGCACCGTCTTCAAGGTCATCGGGCAGTGTGCCGCCGTAGAGCTTTTTGCAGAACTTGTCAAAGCCGTAGTCGCTGGTGTCGCCCTTGGCAGTGGCCGTATCAAGCAGACTGTCGGGGGCTTGCGAAAGGGCTTTTTCCATAAACTCAGCCGCTGTCAGGTCGGTCGCCGATGTGTCGCCGGAGGTCACATTTGCAGGTGTGCTGCTTGCATCTCTGACGGACGAGCCGCTCGCATCGCCGCAGGAAACAAACGCCCCTGCCGCACAAGCCGCCGTGCAAATCACGCAGATGGCTTTCAGTATGTGTGTTATCATAGTCGTCTCCTTTTAGATGTAAGGGGTAAGAGGTAAGAGCCTTGCCCCCGGTTTGTTTTATTTATATCTTTGAATTTAATTATAGCACTATTTACCGCACAATGCAATATCAAAAATGTAACAAATGTTAACAAAATTGCACGGGATTTTTGGAAAGCTATGGCAATAGGTTCGGGGAGAGGCAGCAAAACACCCCCTGACGGGCTGTCAAGGGGTGTTGTTGTTTGTGTGGTGGTTGCAAAACGGTGTTAGCTAAGGTGGCGTTCTCGCTTGCCGAACGCTGCAAACGGGGGCTTTCGACCACCCAGACCCCTTCGGTAATTCATCGCCCGCACAGCAACTATTTCAAATCCGTCCGCCGCAGGCGGACTCCTTAATTATGCATTATGAATTATGCATTATGCATTATTTCTTCTTGCGTATCTTCGGGTACAGCGCCTTGTAGGCTTCAAACGCTGCCTCAAACTGTGCCTCGCTGACCGGTCTGTTGCCGAAGCGGTGCTGCTCGAAGAGGTCGGTGACGGCGGTCAGTGATTCGCCTGTCTTGTCACGCAGATAGTCGTTTAATAGTTTTGCGGTGTAGGGCTTAAGGTCGGTCTTGTCTTCGTATTCAAGCAGCCCCGAGATGTGGCGGTATAGCCGTGTCAGCTTTTTGTCGGGGCTGTAAAAGCGCAGCGTCCCTCTGAAGCAAAGCTCCCATATCCTGTCAAAGAGTATGATGAATACCAGCACGAAAAGTACGCCCAGCACAAGCAGTATCCTGCCCATGTATGAAAGTATCAGCCCCAGCGTTCCTGTGTCGTCCTTGTCTTCGCCTATCGCTATGTCCATGTACCCCGCAACCGTCGGGTCAAAGGTCATCCACCCCACATAGGGAATGAACGCCTCGATGAATGCGTGGGCGTGTGAGTCACGAACTATAAGGCGGCTGCTGTCCTCTGGGTCACGCTCAAATGCCACAAACCCCTCGACATACCGCACGGGTATGCGCTCCATTATCATCATTACGCCCATAGCCGTTGCAAAGTCGATGCATATGCCCTTTTTGCTCTCGAAGAGGAAGTATGACACCGTCTCCTCCTCGGGAATGTATTCCAGGTCATACTCAAAGCCCTCGTCTGTGAAATACTGCTCTATCGCCTTTGCCTTCTCGTAGTCTGACTTGCAGTCCTTGCATATCTCGTCGGCAAGGGCTTTTATTTTTTTGTAGTCCTTAAGCCCTGCCTCACGTATATACTCGGGGTCGTAGCAGTAGTTCTGCTGCGCATAAGCGTAGTAATTCTCATAATACTGCGCCATAAAGGCTTCAAGCTCATAGCCGTTTTTGGGTGTGCCGTCTTCGTTTTCATACGTTTCGTCGTTTTCCGTTATCCGCTCAAGGCTCTTCATTGCCGAGCGCATAACGCCGATAAACTGCTCAAAGCTGCCGCCTGCCTTTGCTGCAAACTCCTCTGCCTGCTGCGAGCATTTCACCGCCTCGACCGTCACGTCGCCAAGCTCGTTGACCGTCACGTTCCACGGAACAGGGTAGTAGTCTGAATACTCGGTGTCGATAGTGCCGCCTTCTTCGAGCTTTACCTTTGAGTAAAGCGGCGCAGGAATGTACGGCACCTCGCGTATGTCGCTGACAAACTCGATGTCAAAGGTGTAGGTGTGCTTCTCTACCTCGTGCTCGTAAAGCTCCGGCTCTATCGGCAGCCTGTCCTGCTGCCCCCATGTGGTCAGGGCATCATACAGGTCGGGGAATGACACATCAAGGGTATAGTTTACCCCCTCAAGCTCGAGCAGGTCACGGGAAGCGTACCAGTC
>JAFYET010000343.1 GCA_017544125.1 Ruminococcus sp.
AATGCCCAGCTTTTCAGCCAGCTCACGGGATATAGTCTCTATTGTCTTTCGTATAGCCTCTCTGTGCATCTCTATGCAGGCACGGTAGGCCTCGCCCACCTTTTCCATAAGGAATGGGTAGAAGAACTTCTCTATATCCTCTGCCTTATATACAGGCTCGCCGTTCTCGTCCTTATCAAGGCATTCGAGTATGCTCTTTCTCAGCTTTGCAAAGAATTCATACATCCACTGCTCTGCCTGCTGCTGCATCTCGGCAATGCTCAGGTGAAGCAGGGGCTTTTTCTGCTCGAGCGCCTGCTCTATCTTCTGCGCCTCGCTCTCAAAGTCGGTAGCTACGGCTTCGAGCTTCTGCTTGTCAAGGGTGCTCATCTCATAGAACATATTCATCTTGGCTGATGTTTCATCTACCATCTGCCGCAGCATCGAGATAACACGCTTTGTGCGTATTATATCCTTTTTGAGCGATATATCACGCTTTAGAGAAAGCTCGAACTGGAAGAACTGGTTTTCGTAAAACTCCCTGGTTCCCTTGTCGGCGGGGCGCTTCTGACCCATCTTCCTTGCAAGCTCATCAAAGCCGCTTATGCCGTAAACAAAGGCGTTAGGCACTATCTCAGAAGCTATGCCCTCAAAGCGCTTCATTATCTTGTCAACGTCCTGCTGGGTGTTGAGTGCGTCGATCATATTTACAAGGATATAAAGCATACCGAACCTCTGCGGCTGGATATGCGACCCTAAGAACACCTGCTCGCTCTCAGAGAAAGGCAGCAGGGCTGATGTGGCGTACATCACCGCATCGGCATTGACAAGGTAATCAGTTACCTGCTTGTCAAGGTCATCAAGGTCGGAAAGACCGGGGGTATCGACTATCCTCATCTCCTTTAATATAGGAGAGTTGTCCTTTATATCAAGGTAATCTATCTTCCCGGGGAAGAATTTCTGCCTTGCCTCTAATCTCTCACGGGTGGTGTCACGCATGGTAAGGCGCATTCTCTTGCCGTTGTCAAAAACAGCCTCAACGCCCTGCACCCTGCCGTAGGTTATCTCGTTTATAGTATATGTCTCGGGGGATATGTTCATGGGTGCGAGCTCCTTGCCGAGCAGAGCGTTTATTATCGTGCTCTTGCCCCTCTTGAACTCACCCAGTATGACGAGAGTAAAAGGCTCGTTTGAGCGCTTTTCTATCAGCTCGTCCCATTCTTCTAAGTTCTTTATAAAGTCCTCGCCCAGAATTTTCGCTATCATCTCATCGTCGATGATCATTCTGAGCCTTGCCCTTACCTTTGCTATATCCTCGTGTGAATCAGCGTAAATATTCTTATCTTCCAAATTCACACCTCCGTATCCGAGCCCATGATAAGGTTGCAGCGAATGTCAGCCATCTGCTGCGAACGGAGCTGGTAGTCGGGCCTTTTGAGATCCATTCTCCATTTATACAGCGTTACGCAGTCAAGGAAATCCATGCCTGCTATAACACGCTTTTGTATCGGGGCGAGGGTCTTTTCGACGTTTACACGCCTCGGGTCCTTCTCGTCCTTTATCTTTTCGTATACCTCGAGTATCTGCTCAAAGCCCATTTTCTCGGTCTTTCTGCCGTAGAAATCGGTATAGCCCTTTTCAAACAGGTCGCAGATGAGCTTGCCGTAGTGCTTAGGCTCATCAAGGCATATCATGCCTGCTCTGTCGGTAGTCAGGTCAGCATACTTTACCCATTCGAGCAGCGTGCGTGCAAGCTGGCTGCCCACCGTGCTCTTATATGTGCGCTCCTTGGGCTTATAGCCGAAGCTGTTATAGTTTAAATACGTAAACGCAAAGCTGAACGCTGTATGGTTATTTTGCAGCCTGCCGCATTCGCAGCCTATGAGAAACTGCAATTCTTCCTTATTGCAAAGCTCTAAAAGCCCTGTTGATATTACCAGCGAGGGCTCAAAAGTCTCGCTCGTGAGCGAGTATATCCTCGGCTCACCGTCCTCCTTGATAAGCACTATGGGTGGGTTGAGCTCAAGGCGCTCGGTACATTTTTTGAGTATATCGTAGACCTCGGGGTATTTGAGGTTGCCTGCCTGAACGCAGTTCATATAGCAGTCTCTTCCCTCAGCGGAGATATCGCCTGTGGTCACGGCTCTGTACAGCCTGCCCCAGCCGAGTATTCCCGAAAGCTTCTGCCTGAGTGCAAAGTCAGAATCCAGCGCATAGTCAAGCGAGCCGCCTACAACGTGGTTCTCAAAGCTCCTGGTATACACATTGAGGTATGTGCGAAAGCTCGTATCTATTTTAAGCAGCGGGTTTTGCTCCTGCTGCGCAGCCGCATTATTCTCTGTAACGGGAGAATCAGCCATCATATATCACCTTCTTAAATAAACAGACTTATTGTTTGATATGAGCATTTCCTCAGTCATTATCCTCAGCAAGTGATTTTCTCAGAGCATACGCATCTGATACTATCTTACTTGCCTTTTCTGCTATATCATGCAGCCTGTCCATTTCCTTTTCGGATATCTGGCTCTTTTCGGCCTTCATATTGTTAAGGTTATCAAGTGTTTCCTGCGTGTCACGGAGTATGATCTCAGTCTCGTCCTCGATCTTGGTCTTTAAGCCCTCAAACGCCGTGAATACCTGCTTTCTGACAGTCTCGGTGAAGTCGTTATTGAGCTTCATCTCGTGGAACTGCTTTCTCACCTGTGTCTTGAAGTTGGTCTTATACTTATCTATCCTCTCATTCACAAGCAGCTTGTCGATAGCAAATGAGCTTGTGAAGGTGCCTGCAAGGCCTGCAAGCGCCATAAGACAAAGAGTTACAGGTGCTGATGCAAGACCTATGAAGGATGCGAGCATCATAGCAGCATAGTAGGTAGCCGAGAAGCCTGCAAAGGCAGTAGCGCCGCCGAGCAGAGCACCCTTGACACCCGCCTCACGGAAGCCCAGGAATGCGCCGCCCACACCGAACGAGCCGATAGCCGCACCTGTTACCTTATCTGCTATACCGCCGTTTTTGGATACTCTGTCAGACACTGCGAACATCTGCTGTATCTTCGATACCGACTCGAAGAACTCGTCCTCAAAGTCCTGAAGTCTCTCAGCCTCGACGTTGATAGCAACGTTTATCGAGTTCTGTATCTGCTCACAGATAAGCTGTGCCCTTGTCTCGATGTTTTCCTTTATCTTATCGGTCAGCTTGCTGGTAACTATCTTGAGCCTGTCCTTCTTGAAGTCATCAGACGACATCTGGAAGTTATCTATGACCTCCATAGCAGCCTCTTCGATATTTGACCAGTAGCTGTCGAGCACAGGCTGCAGGTCTGCAAAGACCTTGTTTGCAGCGTCGTTTATCTTAACGAACTCCTGCCTCTTTTTATTTCTTATCGACTCTATCTCATCAATAGCAGCCGAATACTTCTTCATGAACTCGTCATTCTCCATCATGAGGGCGTTTTCCTGCATAACAACGCTTCTCATGATCTCAGTACCCGAGTTGGTTATCTTATTTGCAAGTATCTGCAAAGCGATAACGCCTCTCTCCTTGGTGAGCATAGTCTCCAGTGCCTTTTCAAACTCGGGGAAGTTACTCTCTTCAAGTAAGTTGGGGTCTTCTATCTTCTTAGCCGTCAGGGCACGCTTAGCATACACGCCTATAACTCTGGGCGTGCCTATCTTACGCTTATATGCTGCGAACTCTCTCGAATCCTCACCCATTACCTTCTTTGCCTTTTCCATAACGTAGCGGGTGATACGTGTCCTTACAGTTTCAACTATCTTGTTCTCATCTTCCCTTGCAAAGGTGCCGAAGCAGTTTACAACGAAGATTATCCTGCCCACGTCTGAGGTGAGCATCTTCTTCTCCAAGAAGTCCTTCTCAAACTGGGAGAAGGGACTGTTTGCAGAAATAACAAACACCGCCGCATCTATCTTGGGAAGGATAGAAAGGGTAACACTTGTCATCTGCTCATCATCGTTGAGACCGGGGGTGTCTATGATATCGACGTTGTTCTTACAGAACTCGGTATCATAATAAACGGTCGCTTCCTTAACGGTCTCGGCCTTCTCCTCGCTCTCGGCAGTGAGCTTTGTTACATAGTCTGCGAGCTTGTCTATATCTACCTTTTCATGCGTGCCGTTTTTATACTCTACCGAAACATAGGGGTCGGTGGAGTAGGTAACTCTGTTGAGAGTCGCCGTGGCAGGCAGAACGTCGGCAGGCAGCACCTCCTGCCCGAGCAGGGCATTGATAAGTGTGCTCTTGCCTCTTTTAAACTCGCCGACGATAGCGACCTCGAAATGCTCGTCGCTCGTCTTTTCTATCGTTTCCTTGATGGAATCGGCGGTATTGGGGAGCTGTACGCCCTCGCTAAGCTCAAGAAGCGTCTTAAGATTAGCGGTAAGCTCAGTAACTGTTTTACGGTAGGCGGCATACCCGCCGTAGTCGATCAGCTTATCCATTTTTGACCTCCAGACATTATATTTTTAATCTTTTAATCCTTAGTCACAAAATGATAAACCCTCAGCATCAGCTGTCCAAAAAATTACACGGTGTGGCTTTTTATCTATTACCACAAATACCATTATAACACGTTTTTTACAAGCCTGTCAACAATTTGGTAAAAATGTATAAAAAATATAGGCAGTTGCACAATATATAGTATCCCGATTACAGCACATTGACCAAATGAAGTACCCGCCCCGACCCGACCGCCGCCTTCGCCATGCCGCAATGTCGGTTTGTCAATGATGTGATACAAAGATTTCAAAAAAGTGCACCATTTGAAAGGAAGGCACTGATAGAATCAGCGGGAGACTTCCAGTTCAATGGACGCATGGGGAATTTATTGTAATTTCTGCTGTGTATAGCAAGCTGCTTTTTGAAGTCATCAAACGAATAAAACCTGTGCGTTGCATAGAAATATTCGTTGTCTTTGCGGTGGG
>JAFYET010000031.1 GCA_017544125.1 Ruminococcus sp.
GCTTCTACGCCTTTGACCATTGCGAGGCGCTCACTACCGTGACTATACCCAAAAGCGTTACCGAGATAGAGGAGACGGCTTTTAACGGCTGCACCGCATTCACCACCGTCAAGGGCTATGCCGGCTCCTATGCCGAGCAGTACGCCAAGGATAACGGGCTTACCTTCATAGCCCTTGAAGAGCCCGCCGACGACCGCCTCCCCGGCGATGTTGACGGCGACGGCGATGTTGATATCTTAGACGTTCTTTTCCTGCGTCAGCACCTCGCAGGCTGGGGCGTGACCGTCAACCTTGCAAACGCCGATGTCAACGCCGATGATAAGGTAAACATTCAGGACGTGCTGCTTATCAGACAAAGCCTTGCAGGCTGGAACGTAGAGCTTGTATAAACCATCAGAGATATCGCCCGAAACGGCGGTATCTCTTTTTTGTGCAGAATACACAAAATCGCCCTTAATTCTTTTTAGAGTGTAGACAACTGACAAAAAATGTGTTATAATTAAATCAATATAAGTATTAAGGAAAGGAACTTTTATATGCTGCATGAAAAGTCCTGTGGCGCTATTGTGTACAGAAAGTACCACGGCAACACGGAAATTTTACTGATCAAGCATGTAAACAGCGGCCACTGGTCCTTCCCCAAGGGCCATGTCGAGGGTGATGAAACAGAGGTAGAAACTGCAAAACGTGAGATACTCGAGGAAACGGGCATCGAGGTCAACCTTGACCCCACATTCAGAGAGACGGTGAGCTACTCCCCTAAGAAGGATACGCAGAAGATAGTTGTGTATTTCATAGCCAAGGCTAAGAATACCGACTACGTGCCCCAGGAGGACGAGATTGCCGAGATCAAGTGGGTAGAGATAGACCGTGCGGGCAGTGTGCTTGCCTATGACAATGACAGGAGCATCGTCAACAAGGCAAAGAAATTCATACGCTAACTTTACATCTTGAAAAAACGAGGCTTGTGCGCTTGCACAGGCCTCGTTTTGTGTGTTATGCCGTGTATTGTTTAAACTCGGCATTCCAGCCGGTATCTCCCCAAAACAAAAAATCGCCCCGAAAGGCGATTTTGATTGCTTGTTAAAAAATTACTCAGCGTTAGCCTCGATGTACTTAACGATGTCACCGACAGTTTTCATGTTAGCTACCTCTTCATCGGGGACTTCGATGTCGAACTCCTCCTCGATAGACATTACAAGGTCTACTACGTCAAGAGAATCTGCGCCGAGATCATCTGTAATAGAAGCGTCCTGTGTTACATCGTTCTCATCAGCGTCGAGCTGATCAACAATGATTTCCTTAACCTTGTCAAATATCATTTCTAAGCACCCTCCAATCCATAGGTTGTTTATATTAAGCAGGGAAAAGCCCCTGTCTTAACCAAAATCATAGGGCTGCCCGCCCTTAGACGGTGAACTCTCCTATTGCCCTAAACTTATTATAGCGTTCATTTAGCAATTCGTCAAGCCCTTTTTGAAATTTTCTTTGTAAAGCGCCAAAAATATATTCACTTATGGCAGCTGCGGTCGCCTCAGCATCGGTGTGAGCGCCCTCTGCGGGCTCGGGAATTATGTGGTCGCAGACCTTCAGGCTCACCAGATCCTCGGCAGTTATCTTCATAATGTCGGCAGCCTCTTTCTCACGGCTTGCGTCCTTCCATAAAAGTGATGCAAACCCACGGGGCGATATTACCGAGTATATGGCATTCTCAAGCATCGCCAGTTCGTCGCATACGCCGAGAGCTAAAGCTCCGCCCGAGCCGCCCTCGCCTAAGATTATGGAGATTATCGGCGTTTTGAGCGTCATGAATTCCATTATGTCACGGGCTATTGCCTCGCCCTGCCCCCTCTGCTCTGCCTCAACGCCGCAGAAAGCCCCTGCCGTGTCTATAAGGCATATTACAGGTCTGTGGAACTTCTCAGCCTGCTTGGCAAGGCGCAGCGCCTTTCTGTAACCCTCGGGGTGGGGCATACCGAAGTTTGATGCCTTGTTCTCTTCAAGATCACGCCCCTTGACCTGCGCTATGACGGTCACGGGTACGCCCTTAAAGTAAGCAACGCCGCCCTTTATAGCCCCGTCATCACCATAGAGCCTGTCGCCGTGCATCTCAAAGAAATCATCGAATATCTGGGGAATGTAGTCGTTGACGGTGGGTCTGCCCTTCATTCTTATTATGTCAAGCCTTTTGCTTGCGGGTGTATCACTCATCAAAAGCCCCTCCCTTCTGCTCGTGAAGTGCAAGAAGGTGAGCAAGCGTTCTTCTCATTTTCTTGCGCTCGACTATCATATCAACAAAGCCGTTTTCGAGCATGAATTCGGCACTCTGGAACTCGTCGGGCAGCTTCTGCCTGATAGTTCCCTCGATCACACGCCTGCCCGCAAAGCCTATGAGCACCTTCGGTTCGGCAATTATTATGTCGCCCAGTGATGCGAATGAAGCCGTAACGCCGCCCGTCGTCGGGTCGGTCATAACGGTTATGTATAAAAGCCCTGCCTCGCTGTGGCGTGCAACTGCGCCGCTGGTCTTTGCCATCTGCATAAGGGATACTATGCCCTCCTGCATACGAGCGCCGCCCGATGCGGTAAATGCTATCACAGGCAGCTTATGTTCTGTTGCATATTCAAAGGCTCTCGTTATCTTCTCGCCCACTACCGAGCCCATAGATGCCATAAGAAAGTGCGAGTCCATAACTATTATAACTATTTCCTTGTTCCTTATCTTAGCTGTTCCTGTTATTACAGCGTCTTTAAGCCCTGTTCTTGCACGCAGCGCCTGCTGCTTTGCCTCGTAGTCAGGGAAGTTTATGGGGTTTTTTGACACCATTTCCTTGTCAAATTCCTGCAAGCTGCCTTTGTCGATCGTTATGTCGAGCCTCTCTCTTGCGCTCAGGCGTGAGTGGTAGTTGCAGCTCGGGCATACCTTGCCGTTTAGGTTAAAATCCTCAGAGAAGGACACTGTGCCGCATCTCGGGCACTTGAACATAAGGTCTTTAGGTATGTCGGGCTTTTTCGAGTCATCACGCTCAGGTGAGGAACTGCCCCACCTTTGCCTTACCACCGAGAAAATATCATCGAGCATTATTACTTTCCTCCATTATACTATACCAGCGGGTTTCTGTTAAGATAGCCGTTGTCGTAGTCGCCTGCCTTGAAAGCATCTGTGGCTATCAGCTTTAACTGGAAGTCGATGTTTGTGGAAACGCCGCCCACAACGAATTCCGACAGCGCCCAGTTCATACGCTTTATCGCCTGCTCTCTCGTGTCGGCGTGAACTATCAGCTTGGCTATCATCGAGTCGTAGTAGGGGGTTATCTCGTAGCCCTGATATGCCGCACTGTCTACCCTTACGCCAAAGCCGCCGGGGGTGTGCAGCGAGCTTATGACACCGGGCGACGGGCGGAAGCCCTGCTCGGGGTTCTCGGCATTTATCCTGCACTCAATGGCGTGGCCTGTTATCTTTATGTCGTCCTGAGTTATGTCGAGCTTTTCGTTTGCCGCAATGCGTATCTGACGGCTCACTATATCTATGCCCGTAACTTCCTCGGTTATCGGGTGCTCGACCTGAATGCGGGTGTTCATCTCCATAAAGAAGAAATCACCATTCTTGTCAAGCAGAAACTCTATCGTGCCTGCATTCGTGTAGCCCGCAGCCTTTGCAGCCCTTACAGCAGCCTCGCCCATGCGCTTTCTCAGATCATCGCTCACCACGGGTGAAGGTGTCTCTTCAAGCACCTTCTGGTTCCTGCGCTGCATCGAGCAGTCACGCTCGCCTAAGTATACCACGTTGCCGAAGTTGTCGGCAAGTATCTGTATCTCGATGTGCTTGGGGTTTTCTATAAACTTTTCTATGTACACCTCGTCATTGCCGAAGCAGGCAAGCGCCTCGGTCTTTGCTACCTTCATCTGCTCGTCAAGCTCTGTCTCCGAGTGTACAATGCGTATGCCCTTGCCGCCGCCGCCGGCAGATGCCTTTATCATAACGGGGTAGCCTATCCTTTTTGCCAGGTCGTGGGCGTAGAATTCATTCTTAACTGCCCCGTCTGAGCCTGTGATGACAGGCACACCCGCACTTTTCATAGTTTCCTTTGCCTGCGCCTTGTCGCCCAGCATTTCAATTGCCTGGGCACGGGGACCTATAAAGGTTATGCCGCACTTTTCGCAGTATCTTGCAAACTGCGCATTCTCCGACAAAAAGCCGAAGCCCGGGTGTATAGCATCAGCGCCCGTCACCTCGCAGGCAGCAATGAGCGCCTTCATGTTGAGGTAGCTGTCCTTCGCAGGGGCTGCACCTATGCACACCGCCTCGTCTGCTATCTGCGCATGGAGCGCACCCTTGTCGGCTGTGGAGTATACTGCCACGGTATGTATGCCCAGCTCTCTGCACGCACGTATTATGCGCACAGCTATCTCTCCACGGTTTGCTATCAGAACTTTTTTAAACATAAAATAACTCCCTTAATCCTTACGCC
>JAFYET010000344.1 GCA_017544125.1 Ruminococcus sp.
ATCTCCTCGCAGGGGGGCAGGGCTTCCAAGCGCCCTTCGTATAGCTGGGTGCTTAAAATGTGCTCGGTGCAGTCATCAAAGCAATCGGGCAGGGCGAGCTTGTTAAAGCCCTTATCCCTTGCATAGCCCTCGGGGTCATCGGTCTCGGTAACACCAAGCCCGAAAGCCGCCGCCCCGCTGACTTCACCTATAAAGCAAAGCTCAAAGTTCGTTTCGCTGTATCTGTGCAGCCGCTGATAGCACTTGGCAAGCAGCAGCGAGCGTATGTCGCCGCATACCCTGACGGCTATCCTGTCGCCGTCGTTTACAAGGGCGTACTCCCGCCCTGCTTTTATAAAGCGGTGCCATATGGTCTTTTTGTATTTCTTGACGATAGAGTTTTCTATCAGCTCGGGGGTGTTCATACTGTTACGGGCTTTATCTTCCATATGTTTTCAGCGTAGTCCTTGATAGTTCTGTCAGATGAGAACTTGCCTGCGTTGCACATATTCAGCCAGCATTTTCTTGCAAATGCCTTTTTGTCGGTGAAGTCCTTGTTCACCCTGAGCTTGGTTGCAACATAGTCCTCCAGGTCGCCCAGCAGGTAGTAGTGGTCGGGAACGTGCCAGCTTGCGCCGTCTGTGAGGGCTTTGTAAAGCTCCTTAAAGCTGCCCTCCTCATCGGAAGGCACGCCGCCGTCGGTCACAAGACCGTTTATCAGCACGTTTATAACACGGTTTATCCTGTCGTTTTCAAAGGCGAGCTTTCTCGGGTCGTAGTCGGGCATTATCTTCTCTAGATCCTCCACCCTTGCGCCGAAGATGTAGTTGTTCTCTTCGCCTGCTTCCTCGGCTATCTCGATGTTTGCGCCGTCGTATGTGCCGAGGGTGACTGTGCCGTTGAGCATCAGCTTCATGTTGCCCGTGCCGCTGGCTTCTGTTCCTGCGGTGGATATCTGTTCTGAAACATCAGACCCCGCTACGAGCTTTTCAGCATATGAAACATTGTAGTTTGAAACGAACACTACCTTTATAAGGTCCTTTGTCTGCGGGTCGCTCTCAACCACCCTTGCTATCTCGTTTATCAGCTTGATGACAGCCTTTGCACGCCTGTAACCGGGGGCAGACTTAGCGCCGAAGATAAATGTTGTGGGCGTGAAGTCCTTTATTGAGCCGTCCTTTATGCCGTAGTAGATGTAGAGTATCGAGAATGCGTTTAACAGCTGCCTCTTGTATTCGTGCAGCCTCTTTATCTGCGTGTCAAATACCGTGTTCGGGTCTATCTTTATGCCGTCATGAGCGAAGATGTAGTCTGCAAGCTGCTGCTTTTTGAGCTGCTTTATCTTTATAAACTCATCTATCACCGCATCATCGTCTGCGTATTTTGTCAGCTTCTTAAGCTCGTCTAAGTCCTTCACCCACGCATCACTGCCTAAAAGCCTTGTGATGAGTGCTGAGAGCTCCTCATTGCAAAGAGCCAGCCAGCGGCGCTGTGTAATGCCGTTTGTCTTGTTCTGGAATCTCTCGGGGTAGAGCTCATACCAGCCCTTCAGGGTGTCAGCTTTGAGTATCTCTGTGTGTATCTGCGCAACACCGTTGGTGTAGCTTGAAGCATATACCGCAAGATTTGCCATCTTGAGCTGCCCGCCGTCAACGGGGGCGAGGCTCTTGATAAACTTCTTGTCCTTGCCTTTTTTATACATCTCACGGTAGAAGCGCTCGTTTATCATCAGTGCGAACTTGTAAACATCAGGCAGCAGCTTTTCGACCAGCTTGGTGTTCCACTTTTCAAGTGCTTCCTGCATTACCGTGTGGTTTGTGTAGTTGAAGGTCTTTGAGGTTATCTCAAACGCCTTTTCAAAGTCATAGCCGTTTAAGTCAACAAGTATGCGCATAAGCTCAAGGATAGAGATAACGGGGTGTGTGTCATTCAGCTGTATTGTGACATACTCATAAAGGTCATCAAGTGTGCCGTGCTTTGCCTTGTGCTTGGCTGTTATGTCAGCAAGCGATGCCGCCGAGAAGAAGTATTCCTGTCTGAGTCTTAATACCTTGCCCTCGTCGAAGTTGTCGTTGGGGTAGAGCACCTTTGAGATGTTCTCGGCTGCGGTCTTTGCGCTGACAGCCTCTTCAAATCTGCCGTCGTTAAAGAGCGAGAAGTCAAACTCCTCCTCCGCCTCTGCCTGCCATAAGCGCAGAGTGCCTACGTTCTTTGTGCCAAAGCCGATTATCGGCATATCGTAGGGCACAGCCTTTACCGTCATGTCGCTGTATACTACGTCTACTGCCTGGGTGTCGCATCTTCTGCTCCAGGGGTCGCCGTATCTCTGCCAGTCGTCAGCATATTCACGCTGGAAGCCGTCCTCTATCGTCTGCCTGAAAAGCCCGTATTTGTATCTTATGCCGTAGCCGTCAAGGGGCAGGTCGTGGGCTGCTGCCGAGTCAAGAAAGCAGGCTGCAAGCCTTCCGAGACCGCCGTTGCCGAGCGCTGCGTCCTGAATGTCCTCCATATCAGCAAGGCTTCTGCCGTTTTCTTTG
>JAFYET010000345.1 GCA_017544125.1 Ruminococcus sp.
AAGCCAGTTCGTAGATTGATTCAATTTTCCATAGGGGCTTTTTTGTGCTGTACGCACAATGTGGGGCGGTTCAAGATGTTCTTCGGGGTGTTGTTTGTAGTATTCATTATTCACGGAGCAGCGAAGCTGTGCTACAGCCTGTCCATTATCTCACGCACAGCCTTTTGTGCTGCATCGACTTCAAGCTCAAACTCGTGGGCGGAAACTCTCATCGCCCCGCCGCCTAAGATTATCACCTGCTCTAATCTGTCAGATGTGGCAACACGAACACGGTGGTCTTTTGACAGCTTGTGTGCTGTGCGCTCAATGTAGGTGTCGGCGGTCTCAGCCTCCTTGGTGTAGACTACCGAAATGCCGCTGTGCTGCTCCACCTCACGGTGGTCGCCCTTTACACGGTAGGCATCAAACACCACGATAAGCTCGCACTGCATAAAGCCCCTGTAATTCGCCATTATGTTTATAAGCTCGGAGCGGGCAAGGTCAAGGCTCTTTTCACTCAGCTTCTTTAACCGCTCCCAGGAATAGATGATGTTATACCCGTCAACGAGTATATACAAAGGTCCTTTCGGCACGGGGCGGGGCTTTTTGTTATCAGCCTTTGGCGGGTCTTTGGGGGTGTGCAGCTTGGCGTTTTCCTTACGCTCTATCTTGCCGTAGGTGCGCTCAAATATCTGCATAAGCTCCTCATCTGCCGCTGCCCGTCTGACAAATGACTGCGCCCTTGCCTGTATCTCCTCTGCCTGCTCATCAAGGGTCTTTTTCGGCTCGTCCTTTATGTGCATATATTCATTCGCTTCGTTCCACGGCACGCTATGCCCTGCCCCGTGTGAGCAGAACACCGAATCTGCTGTGTTGACGGTATCGCTGTCGGGGTCGTAGCCTATGCGCTCTATCACCTCATCGGGGTTCCTGCACAGGTCATACCCGTCGGCATTGGTGAAAAGCCGCCCCAAGCCCTTTGTATAAGCCGCCACCTCGGTGTGGTAAAACCTAAGCGCCGCTACGGGGGCACGGCCTGTTATAACAGCCTCATCGCCCTGGGTCTCGGGCGGTTCGGCAGTGCCGCCGAAGGTGTCAATATCGGTAAGCGCACGCCCGACACACGCCGCCGGTATCTCCAGCCTGAATGAATAGTAAGGCTCGAGCAGAATGCTCTTAGCATAGCGCAGCCCCTGCCTTACCGCACGGTAGGTCGCCTGCCTGAAATCGCCGCCCTCGGTGTGCTTCAGGTGAGCTCGCCCTGCGGTGAAGGTCATCTTCATATCGGTTATGGGCGAGCGGGTGAGCACGCCCTTGTGTATGCGCTCTCTTAAATGAGTGAGTATCAGGCGCTGCCAGTTTTTCGCAAGCAGGTCGGTGCTGCAATCTGAGTCAAAGGAAAGCCCGCTGCCCCTCGGCATAGGCTCAAGCCGCAGATGTACCTCGGCGTAGTGCCTAAGCGGCTCAAAATGCCCGGCACCCATGACGGGAGCTTCTATCGTCTCACGGTAAGCTATGCGCCCCTCGCCGAATGATGCTTCTATGCCGAAGCGCTCGAGTATGCGGCGCTTGAGCACTTCAAGCTGCACCTCGCCCATGAGCGAAACATACAGCTGCCTTGTCTGCTCATCGTAGCCGGCGTTGAGTGAGGGGTCTTCATCTTCGAGGGTCTTTAAGGCACGCAGCATTACGTGGTCGTCCACCCCCTCGGGAGGTATCACCGCATAGGTAAGCACAGGCTCCAAAACAGGGGCTTCGCTCTCATGCGCAGCGCCAAGTGCCTGCCCCACGCTGACGGCAGAAAGCCCTATCACCGCACACACCTGCCCCGGGACAGCCGTATCGGTGTTTTGATACTTCTCTCCGCTGTATATGCGTATGCGGCTTATCTTTTCTGAATACTCATTGCCCTCTTTGTCGGTATAGGATATCACATCACGAACGCTTATGCTGCCGCCCGTTATGCGCATATGTGTGAGCCTTGCGCCCGAGCCGTCGTCGGTTATTGTATACACCCTTGCGCCGAACTCATCGCTGCCCTTTGGCAGAGTGACAAGCGAGCAAAGCCCGTCAAGCAGCTTTTCTATGCCCGTGAGCTTCAAAGCCGAACCGAAAAAGCAGGGTATCAGCTCCCTTGCGGCGACAGCTTGCTTTACTGCCTCGTCCGTGACATCGCCCATTTCAAGATACTGTTCCATAAGGCTCTCGCTGGTGACAGAGAGGGCTTCAAGAAGCTCTTCCCTCGGCTGCGTCATATCAACGCACCCCTGCGAGAGCTTAGCCTGACAGGAGCGCAGCGCAAAGCCCTTATCAGCGCCCGGCATATCCGTCTTGTTGACAAACACTATCGTCGGCACGTTATAACGCTTTAAAAGCCGCCATAGGGTGCGGGTATGGCTCTGCACGCCGTCAACGGCGCTTACCACCAGCACCGCCGCATCTATGACAGAGAGGGTGCGCTCGGTCTCCCCCGAAAAGTCAACGTGACCCGGTGTGTCAAGCAGCGTGAACGAGGTATCTCCCCACTCAAAGACAGCCTGCTTTGAGAATATGGTTATGCCCCTGTCACGCTCAATGGGGTCGTTATCCAAAAATGCGTCCTTATGGTCTACACGCCCGAGCTTGCGTATAGCACCCGATTTATATAATATCGCCTCGGAAAGCGTCGTCTTGCCCGAATCGACATGGGCAAGCACAGCAATGACGGAATGGGTCATATGGGGCTCCTTTCAATGCAAAATTTATAATGCATAATTCATAATGCATAATGCATAATTGTGGAATCGCCTTCGGCGATGAGATGCCCATACGGGCAACCGCCTGCGGCGGTAATTGTTAATTATCAATTGCGGCGCAAGCCGCTTTCAGATATGTCGGCGTAAGCTGACACCTTAATAATGCATTATGAATTATTATAACACATTTATCCCCTTACGTCAAACGCCGATGTAGCAAATAAGAACCGACCCGCATAATATATACTGCTCCCCGTTTAAACAGCTGATAACGGTCAATACTAATATCAGGCTGCAAACATGAAACGGAGGTATCATTATGACATCATCGGTACAAAGAGGAGAGATATATTACGCCGACTTAAGCCCTGTTGTCGGCTCAGAGCAGGGCGGGCTCAGACCTGTACTTATAGTTCAGAATGACGTAGGCAACAAGCACTCGCCCACCGTCATCGCCGCTGCCATAACCTCACGGCACGACAAGGCGAGACTACCCACACACATCGAGATAGGCGGCAGGGGCTGCGGGCTTTCAAGAGACAGCGTGGTGCTGCTCGAACAGATACGCACCCTTGACAAGCGCCGTCTGCGTGAGCGAATGGGCAAGCTCGACAGCCGTGCCATGAACGAGATAAACTCGGCACTGACTATCAGCTTCGGGCTTTGAGGGGAACCCCCTCTGCCTGCTTTGCAGGCATCTCCCCTATGGGGAGAGTTTGGGGTAGCTTTCCGGGTATCAACATAGTTGATACCTGCCCCCCAAGCCCCCTTCGGTAATGCACCCCGCAGTTTTATTCTTCACTATTCATTATTTCTCCCCACACCCCTTCGGTCACGCCAATTCGGGCGTATATCTTGCTCGATAAATCTCAATTTGCATACTAAACCGCAATGTATCAAACTAAAGCATATTTTGTTCCATTTGTATAAATACTACGGTCACAAATTGTACAGTTCGCTACCGGCGCACAAATAATTGATTAAAAAATCAAGCAAAGAGCATATTGATTTGTGGAAAAAAATGTGATATAATGAATTATATAGTTGTTTTAATAACTGATCGACGTATAAATATATGTATAAAACGGAGGAGCCTGAATGGATACCAATTTCTATATCCTCTTTGAGAAATTCTTAGAAACGATAATAGATATGCGTGAGGTAGATCTTGAAAACCTCGACGATGTTATAACACCCCTATGCGATTATCTCGGTATTAGCAGGATAACTGTCTGCTTTTATCAGAACCCCCGTGCCGAGAAGTTTGAGACCGGCAGGACGGTAGTTCCCCACGACACGGGCGAGGAGTGCATACCCGTGCTCGTTGACAGGATAGTCACCGAGACTATGAGCGTAACAAAGATAACTACATACAAAAGTGCTTCCACCCCCGAGTGGAGCGAGGATACTAAGCACAATGCACTTCTCTTTACCAAGATGATGATGCTCGCTGTCAGCAGAAGCTCGCTTTTGCAGGTGGCAAAAAGGCGCACTTTCTATGATGATGACGGGTATTTAAACATCAACTACTTTATAAAGAAAATAGAGAGCGACGGTCCCCAGGGGCTGTTAAAGGGCAATGCGGTAGTGTTCTTCAACCTGCGGCACTTTACACTTGTAAACCAGCAGATAGGCCGTGACAGGGGCACTGCGGTAATGCACGGCTTTATTGAAAAGCTAACAGCCATTGTCGGCGATGACGGGTATGTGTGCCGCATGGGCGGTGACAACTTCATTGCGGTGATAGCCCTTTCAAAGCTCGATGAGAGCATTGAGCATATAAGGGGCTGTGCTGTTCCCTACAACTCCTACGGCGACAGGATAATGATATACGCCACCGCAGGCGTTTTCGTTATGGACGACAGCTTTGTATACCACTCCCCCTCCAGCGTGCTTGACAGGGTAATGCCCGCAGCGCAGGAGGCAAGAGTAGGCGGCATGGAGGAGATAGTGTTCTTCAGCCCCAAGATGGAGCTTGCAAAGGACAAGATAATGCGCCTGCAGAGGCTTTTCCCGCAGGCTCTGGAAAACGGCGAGTTCCTTATCTACTACCAGCCCAAGGTGGAGATACGCACAGGCAGGCTGGTGGGTGCAGAGGCGCTCTGCCGCTGGCTGCACGAGGGCGAGCTGATAAACCCCGACAGCTTCATACCTACCTATGAGCAGAGCATGGACATATGCAAGCTGGATTTCTATATGCTCGAACACGTATGCAAGGACATGAGAAAGTGGCTAAACGACGGCAGAGACATAGTGCCCATATCGGTAAACCTCTCACGCAAGCACATGATGGATATCGACCTGGTCGATAACATAATAAGCCTGATAGATGGCTACGGCATACCCCACAAATACATAGAGATAGAGCTTACCGAGACAACCACCGACGTTGAGTTCAAGGACTTAAAGCGTGTGGTAAGCGCATTGCACAATGCGGGCTTTTCCACGGCTGTTGATGACTTCGGCATAGGCTATTCATCGCTCAACCTCATAAGCGAGATGCCCTGGAACGTCATCAAGATAGACAAGAGCCTTATTCCCGACGGTCCCCAGGACAGGCGTGGGGTAATGTTCTCACACGTTGTCAACATGGCAAAGGAAATGGGTCTTGAATGCATAGCCGAGGGCGCAGAAACTCAGGAGCAGATAGATTCTATGCTTGCCCACGGCTGCGAGATAGTGCAGGGCTTCTACTTTGACAAGCCTCTGCCCAAAGCCACCTTCATCGAGCGCCTGACCACGGGAGGATATGGGCTCTGACTAATGCATAATTCATAATGTATAATGCATAATTATGGAGTCGCCCTGCGGGCGACGGATTTAATAATCTTTGTATATTACAAAAATCACCCCGAAGAAATAAACTTCGGGGTGTAACTATTTTTTTAGATATATCCGCCGTAAGGCGGATACAATAATTATGCATTATGCATTTTGCATTATGCATTATTTATAGAGCTTGCTTATGCTCTCGACCATGTTCCTGGCTTCGTCAACGGCGTTCTGGGGGGAGAGTATCTCTGCCTTGTCGCCGAACTTGAATACCCAGCCGAAGAATGTGGGCGAAAGCTGCACATCAACGGTGATTACAAAATGCTCATTATCTACCCTGCGTGTGACAACTCTCTCTGAGAAGCGGTCGATAACCGAATTCATAAGCGAATTCTCAAACTTTATCTCGACGGTCTCGGGCTTGCCGGGGTACATCTCGAAAACAGCATAGCGCTGCTCGCCTGCACGAGCCTTCTCCTCGTCGCTGAGCTTGTACCTGTCCTCATCAGTCACGTTGACATAGCTCATTCTGTCTATCCTGAAATACGAAAGGTCGCTTCTCTTATAGTTATAGCATATGAGGTAGTAGTTATTGTCGTTATACACGAAGTAATAGGGCGACACCTTGTAGACCTCACCGCCGTGGCGGAACTGCTGCTTCTTGTCGGGGGTATACTCTATATACTTGAACTCAATGTTCTTCTCTTTGAGTATGCCCTGGTTGATAGCGTTTATATTAAGGTATATCTGCTTATTCACAGTCTTTGAACGGTTGCGTATAAAAAACTCCCTGTCAAGGCTGTCAGACTTATATTCGCTCGTTAATGTTTTCAGCTTTTCGATAAGCTCTCTTGATTTCTTCTTGGTGAGGAACCTTGAAGATGCCACCGAATCCACCAGCACCATAAGCTCCTCGTCCTGGAAAAGCCTGTCTGCAAGGTAATATGCGTTTGAGTGACCCACCTTGGTAGTCTCAAGATCCATGCCCGAGCCCTTTAGGGTGTCTATATCGTCATAGACCGTTTTTCTCTCACACTTGATGTTCTGCCCTGCAAGTATATCTATAAGCTGTATACCTGTTATCGGGTGATCCTCATCAGACTTTCTCTCAAATAGCTTTTTCATAAACAAGAGCTTCTGCTTCTGTTTTGCCTGGCTTGCCATTTTCAGTTTCCTCCCCTACTCGTTTTCTTCATCCTGTCCTTGACCTCGACCTTTGAGCCGTCGGGCTCTACGATAGTTATGCTTTCAAGCTGTGCTTTGAGATTGCCCACAACAGATGCCCTGTATTCACTGCGCAGCTGCTGCCGCTCGAGATGCTCATCTTCTGTGAGCTCACGCTCTCTCGCTATCCTTGAAAGCTCGCTTATCCTGTCCAGCTTGGCCTTCTCCATAAACTTTTACCGCCGTTCTTTGCAAAATGCACGCTCTTTTGAAAAATATGCATTAAAAAAGAGGACACCAAATAATGCCCTCGTCATTTTCCATACAAGCAGCACATTTCACTTCTTAAAATTTTTACACACAAATTTTGCTATTCCAAATAAGTAAATCTTTTTATTTTTTATGTTTTTTTACCCACTTGAAAAAGCTGTACAAAACAAAAAACTTATTCCGAAGTACGATTTTTTGTAATCTTTATTTTTTTTAATCGCTGTTTCGGGCATAATTTTTCTGTCTGTTCACCTATTATACCACAAAAATTTCCTCTTGTCAACGGTATTTTGCACAAACAGTCCAATTAAAACCCCACAATTAGCACAAAAAATAATAATTTTCGGCTAAGTATTGACTTTTTGTCAGAATGTGTTATCATAATAATAGAACATATGTTTTACACATAAAAAGTGAGGCACCAGAGCGGATATATCCGGAGTCTGCCGGTCGCCGGAATGACAGGCGGGGGAAGCAGTGCAGCAAGGGGAAGAGATAAAAGCCCCTTATCTGCCGCCCCCTGCGCAGGAAAAGGAGGAAATAATTGAAAGAGCTTATTAAAAGCTACCAGAGGCTTTTGACAGACATCAAAGAAAGGATAGACAGCCTGACATTGCAGCTTAAATGCTGCGAAACACTTGAAGAGCACAAGCGCCTTAACAGGCGGCGTGATGCCCTGAGATCGGAATATGATGACCTTATATATGCTCTGCACAAGATGAGCAGGTATAACGACATAGCCGAAAGCTACAGCCCCGAACAGGAAGTGAATGCAAAATGAGCGAGCGTGTAAGGGCAAAAAGGCTGCCCGCAGAGCTTATTGCAGCCGTAAGCTCACAGCAGGGCAGCGATGATGAAACAGGCATACGCACACGGCTGTATCTTGCTATAATAAGAGATGTTTTTGAAAACGGTTTGACTAAGACCCAAAAATGTTATATAATGTTATATTATAGAGACGGGCTGACAATGGCAGAGATAGCAGAGCGCTGCAACGTCAACAAATCCACCGTCTCACGCACCATTGCTGCTGCAAGGCGCAAGGTCGATAAGCGTTTAAAGCGCTTTATGGAAATAAGATAAGGGGAAATCATATGACAACACCGATATGTGATTATGTTACCGAATATGCCTTAAGCGGCAAAGCAAGGCTGCATATGCCCGGGCACAAGGGGCAGGCGCTCCACGGGCTGGAGGCATTTGATATAACCGAGATAGAGGGGGCAGGCTATCTCTACTCAGACAGCGGCATAATTGCCGAGAGCGAGAAAAACGCATCTCTCCTATTCGGTACAGGGAGAACGCTTTATTCAACAGAGGGGTCAACCCTCTCGATAAAGACGATGCTCGCCATTGCCGTGACAGCGCTAAGAAAAGACGGCGAGCGCCCGCTGATACTCGCCTGCCGCAACTCACACAAGGCGTTTCTCGATGCTGCCTGCCTGCTCGACCTTGATGTAGAGTACATAATGCAGAGCACCCCCTCGCCCTCGCTGTGCCAGTGCTTTGTTACCCCGCAGGACGTAAGGGCGGCAATAGAGAGTGCCGAAAGGCTGCCCCTTGCTGTATACATCACAAGCCCCGATTACATGGGCAGCATACTTGATATTGCGGGCATAAAGGCTGTATGCCGTGAATACTCGCTGCCGCTGCTGGTTGACAATGCCCACGGGGCTTATCTGAAATTCTTAAAAAAGAGCCTGCACCCGATCGACCTGGGTGCGGATATGTGCTGTGACTCGGCTCACAAGACGCTGCCTGTATACACGGGCGGCGGCTATCTGCACATAAGCCGCAATGCCGACAGCCGCTTCTTTGACGACCCAAAGGGGCTGATGTCGCTGTTTGCATCGACAAGCCCGTCATACCTTATAATGCAGTCGCTCGACATATGCAACAGGGTGCTGTCAAACGAGTTCCCCACCCTGCTTGAAAACACGGTCAATAAGATAGCACAGACAAAGCAGGAGATAGCAGATATGGGCTTTTCTCTGCACGGGAAAGAGCCTATGAAGATAACCATACTCCCCCAGGGCTTTGGCTACACGGGCGATGAGCTGGCAGAGCATCTGAGAGAAAACGACATAGAGTGCGAATACTCAGACCCCTACTCGCTCATACTCATGCCCTCGCCCTACACCCCAGAGGGGGACTACGAGCGGCTGCTGTATGCACTGTCGCTGCTTGATCGCAAAAAGCCGATAGAGGGCTTGCCGCTGCTGCTGCCAAAGCCGGTAAGGCGCAGGAGCATAAGAGAGGCGATGCTCGGAAAAGCAAAAGAGATACCCACCGCCGAGGCACTCGGGCGGGTGTGCGCAAGAACTGCCATTTCCTGCCAGCCCTCGGTGCCGATAGTCACCGCAGGCGAGGAGATGACCGGGAGCATAGTCAAAGCCCTTGAATACTACGGCATAGACAGGGTAAGAGTAACCTATGATGATTAGGGCAAAAATGTCGGTTTGTCAATGATGTGATACAAAGATTTCAAAAAAGTTCACCATTTGAAAGGAAGGCACTGATATAATCAGCGGGAGACTTCCAGTTCAATGGACGCATGGGGAATTTATTGTAATTTCTGCTGTGTATAGCAAGCTGCTTTTTGAAGTCATCAAACGAATAAAACCTGTGCGTTGCATAGAAATATTCGTTGTCTTTGCGGTGGG
>JAFYET010000346.1 GCA_017544125.1 Ruminococcus sp.
CCCGGTGCGCCGTCAAGCGCATCTACGCAAAGACCGCTGTCATCAGCCAGAACGCATTCGTGGCAAAGGGCATATATAGCCCTTGCTTTGAGTGCTGAGTTTTCGGCAAAGGTAGTGCCTGTTTCTTCAACATCAACGTCAAAGCCAGCCTCCTTGGCAGAGACGACCTCATAGCCGAGGGGCGAAAGCAGCTGGGAGTATTCCCTCAGCTTGCCCTTATTTGAGCTTGCGATAATAAGTCTCATAGTTATACCTCATCAACAAACTCGCACTTGCCCTGTGAGAGCTTGTCACGGAATTTCTTTTCCTTTTCCTTATCCATAGTGCCTATGCAGGCATCGTTATACACAACTCTAAGGTCATACTCAAATGCGCCGACAGCCGAAGCGCCAACAGAGTTGCCGCCGTCAACACCGCATATCTCGACCTTCTTGACATTCCTTGCTCTCATAAACTCACCGAGGGCATCGTTACGGAAAGCATCGGGCTTACTTTTGAGATAGATATTATCGGAAACGACCTTGAGCCCTGTAACGATATCAGACTCAGCCTCTTTACCGTTAGGCATACCGCCCTTGAACAGACCCTTGGCAACAGTCTTAACATAAAAGACCTCTTCGGGCTCATACGTATCTATCCTTTTATTTATCCTGTCGATAAGCTGCTTACGGTCATAGTTATAAAGGTCTTTATTTCTGAATTTGCCCACATAGAATTCCTGCATATTGATTATGAGCAACACGTTTTCCATTATTATTCCTCCCTGAAACTAATACTTGATCTTTTATTCAAACAGTGCATTGACAAAGTCCTTTGCTACAAAAGGCTGTATATCCTCTATCTTCTCGCCCACGGTCACGAGCTTTACGGGTATCTTAAGCTCATCGGTTATAGATATTATGATACCGCCCTTGGCTGTACCGTCGAGCTTTGTAAGGATAATACCCGTGATATCTGCCACCTCGTTGAATTGCCTTGCCTGATTAACGGCATTCTGACCTGTGGTAGCATCAAGTGCCAACAGAACCTCCAGCGAGCAGCCCTCTGCCTGCTGATGAACTATCCTTGCTATCTTTCTGAGCTCATCCATAAGGTTCTTTTTATTATGAAGTCTGCCTGCTGTATCGCAGATTACTACATCAGCGTTTCTTGCCTTGGCGGCATTGAGAGCATCATACACAACTGCTGCAGGGTCAGAGCCTGCGTTATGCTTTACTATATCAACACCCGCACGCTGCGTCCACACCTCGAGCTGATCAATAGCTGCTGCTCTGAATGTATCGGCAGCGGCAACTATGACCTTTTTGCCCTCGTTTGAAAGCTGATAAGAGAGCTTGCCGATAGTAGTAGTCTTACCTGCACCGTTAACGCCGATAACAAGCACTACCGAGGGAGTTGTGGAAAGGTCAAGAGGCTGATCTTCACCGAGCATATCGGTGATGACCTCTTTGAGCATATCCTTTATAAGCGAGGGGTCGGTAACGCCCTGCGACTTAACCCTGCTTCTGAGTTCTTCGCAGATAGCCACCGAAGTATTAACGCCGATATCGCAAAGTATAAGCGTTTCTTCAAGCTCTTCAAACAGCTCATCATCTATCTTGGTAAAGGAGTGGAGCAGGCGCTCTATCTTACCCATCATAGAGTCTTTGGTCTTTTTAAGTCCTGCTTTTAGCTTTTCAAATAATCCCATTAAAACTGACCTCCGATCAATTATCGTTATCTATATCATAAGCCTCATCGGGGCTCATGCGCAGCAGCTTTGATATACCCTTTTGCATAGTAACGCCGTAGAGCACATCAGCCTCCTCCATAGTACCACGCCTATGGGTAATGGCAATAAACTGCGTTTTATCAGTGAACCTGTGAAGATACTGCGCATAGCGTGAAACATTCACATCATCAAGTGCCGCCTCTATCTCATCAAGCAGGCAGAACGGTGACGGGCGCAGCTTTAATATAGCAAAGTAGATAGCTATTGCCACAAACGCCTGTTCGCCGCCCGAGAGGGAAACAAGATTCTTTATCACCTTGCCGGGAGGGGCAACACGTATATCTATGCCGCACTCGAGAACATTCTCGGGGTCAGCAAGCACAAGCTCTGCCCTGCCGCCGCCGAATAGCTCTGTGAAGATAGACTTGAAGTTTCTGTTTATCTCATCAAAGCTCTCGGTGAATATCTCCTTCATCTTTTCGGTGAGGTCATCTATAAGGCTTACAAGCTGAAGCTTTGAGTTATTAACATCATCAAGCTGCGCTGCCATTGTTTCAAATCGCTCGCTGACCTCCTGGTATTCCTCGATACTTGCAAGGTTAACATTGCCAAGAGCCTTTATTTTGCCCTTAAGCTCGGAGAGGCGCTTGTTTGCCTGTGTGACATCTATTGTCAGGTCAGCCTGCTCCTGTGCCTGCGAGCGGGTAAGCTCATAGTTATCAAAGAGCTGGGCAACTATCCTGTCAAAATCAGCAGTATCGTTCTTGACGCTTTCTTCAAGACGGGAAAGCTGACCCTGAAAGTTCTCCTTTTCATCGTACTTTGAACGCTGAACGCTTCTAAGCTTATCAGCGCTGTCGCTGAGAGTTGCCTTTTTGACAGACTGGGCAGTTATCTTCTCCTCAGTCTCTTTTATAACAGCCGAGCTGTCCTTAAGCCCCTGTCTTATCCTGTCAATTTCATTATGTTTATCGTCTATCTGCTTATTAAGCTCACCTATTCTCTCACGGCTGTCATCGCTGTCTGAGGCAGAGCGTGATATAAGCTCCTTGGTCTGCTCGATCGCCGACCTTGTAA
>JAFYET010000347.1 GCA_017544125.1 Ruminococcus sp.
ATTGTCATGCTGCTGCTCATTGTTGTTGTAGTTGTTGTTATTGTAGTTGCTGCTGCCGGAAGAAGGAGCTGTGTAGCTTATCCAGTCATACTGAGCTGTAAGGGGAGCTCTGCCGTTATAGTGTTTTAACCACTCGTCAACGCCTTTGCCGTTCCATACGTTCATCATTATCCTGCCGGGGGTGGTGGGAATGTTGTTGTATGCTGTGTAAACAGCCTTCTTGTCAACATACCAGGTGATGTGTGTGCTGTCCCAGTAGAAGCCGTACTGGTGGAATGACTGTGATGCGTCAAAGCCTAAGTTGTAAACATACTCATGGTTGCCCTGACCACGGGTGTAGTAGTTGAACTGCACCTGATTTGTGTTCTTGCCTAAGAACTCGATGTCTATCTCGTCCCATACAGTGCCGTCAGAGGGGCCTGTGTAGGTGAAGAACGAGCTTACAACGCCGTCGTTCTTGATAGGCTTCATTGATACGTCATACATACCGTAGCCGAATGCCTGTGTTGTGCGGTACTCTGCGCCCTTGTAGCCCTGCCAGCTGTTGCCGGTTATCGAGAGGTTCATCTTGCCGCCCGAGAACTGAACATTGTCCTTGCTCCAGGTGCAGTCAAACATTCCGCCGTTTGACCAGCCGTCCGATGCCTCCATCTTGCCCCAGTCATAGCTGTCAAAGCCTGTGCCGAAGTAGCTGCCGCTGAACTTGCTTACAGCTGATGTGGGCATTACCAGGCTCAGTGACATTGCTGCCGCTGCCAGTGCGCCGATTAGTCTTCTGAGTTTCATTTCACATTACCTCCTGTTTCATCGGCTGCCGGTGCGGGATAACATCCGGAATAGAAAGCTTTCAAGCAAGGTCGCTGCTTACTGCTAAGTGCCCCAAAAACCTTCTGCGTCTGTCAGCGGATACCCCGTTTCCGACTGATAGCCCGCACCGGCAGCCTTTGTTTTATGCGCTTTATGCACATATTCTTTTAAACTCGTAGAGGAAACTTGTTCCTTCTGACAAGCACATTATAGCAGATGAAAAGCTCAAAAATATATCAACATCATATTTTTAATTTCATAATTTTAATGAAAGCATATTTTATCTTCTCTTTATCCTCGGAAATTACATATTTTGTTTACCAAAAGAAACAAAAAGCACGCCGCCCTCGCTGTGAGAGCGCCGTGCCGTAAAATGCGTCATTTTTCACTCAAAATATATCTCAAAATCACCGAATGCCGTGACCTTTCTGAGCTTCACATCAGGGAAAGATGTTACCTCCTGATACTTTATCTTTGTCACCGAGAACGAGCTGCTGTCAGCCTGTTTTATCTCATAATCCGGGAAGCTGTCAACAAACTGCACCTTGATATCGGGGAATGAGCTTACCCGCTCGAATGTCACCTTGCTGCCCTTGTACCTTGCAAGATCTTCCTTTGTCATAGATACTCCTCCTTTACCTGTTCATAAGCTGCTCAATAAGCGCTATCCTGTCGGGGTTGCCTGCCGATGAGGCATTGTATGCAAACAGCACGTCCGTCGCCCCGACTTTCTTTATAAAGTCAATGGTGTTTGTCTCAAAGAACCTGTGGTCGATGACGTATATCTTCGAGAATGACTGCGTCAGGAAGGGTGTCAGGGCATTGCCGTAGCTGTCCTTTGATAGAACAAGCACCCTGTCGTTCTTTACCCCCGTCTCTATCTCGGCTATGGTGTCGTCAGTGCCGAGGACTACCGTGTAGCTTGCGTCTGTGCCGTTGTCTTCAAAGAACAGCCTGCTCTCGACCCCGTTGTTAAACGAGCGGTCGTAGTATTTTACTTTCAGCTTGTCTACGTTTGCCGGCTTGTAGTATGTAAAATCATCGGGGTATTCAGCAAGCGAGGTTATGTTTGAAACGTAGTAGAAGCCGCCTAAAAACCCGTGCCGCTCCACCGCCTCGTATGTGTCGAGCAGCGGGAAATCCACCCCCGCCTCCTCTGCAAAAACCTTTGATGCGTAGTATGCCGCCAAAGGCTGCCAGTGGAAGTCGGTGCGTGAGTAGAGGTACTCTGCCTTGTGCTTTTTGAGTATGCCGTTTATAAGCACGCCCTTGCTGTTTTTGAGGTTTGAGTATATCTCCTGTGTGCATACCGTCTGGTCAAGGCTGTCTTTTGCAAGCTCCTCGGGGCAGTAAAGCTCGGTCGCTGTGGGTATTACCATAAGATATACCTGCACGCCCTTGCCTGCTTTCTTTGCAAACTTGTCAACGCTGCCTGCAAGGTACGCCCCCGTGTCGCTGCTGTAAAAATACTGCTCCATAGCCCGCATCTGCGGCGTTCCCGAGTAGGCGAGAATGCAGCCGTTAACATAGTCGTATTTCTGCTTTTCGGGGGCTTTGGTGGTGGTCATCTCCACGCCCGTGTCTTCTGACAGGGGAGGGGCGGTGGTGGTCGTTGTGGTGGTGGTAGTCTCGGGCGGGGCAGTTGTCACCTTTTCGGTTTCAGTTTCGGTATCGGGGCTGCTGCTCTCGGGCGCTTTTGTAGCCTTTTCTGTCTGCTCGTCTGACACCTGCGGTACAGACGAAGCCTCATTTTTCGGCACGCTGCTCCCGCACCCGCACAAAAGCACCGCCGCCGCTGCGATCATCAAGCTCTTTCTCATAGCAAGATCCCCCATATATCCCAAGAATATTGTTTTTATAATTATACCCCAAAGCAGGGAAGATGTCAATATTTACAATGCATAATGCATAATGTATAATGCATAATGCATAATTATTGTGTATTGTATTATCCGCTGCGGCGGCTAATTAACAATACATAGTTTTATGGCATAGCCGTTTCATGCACTCTCACAATTTCTAATTACTAATTAACAATTAGCGGCGCAGCCGCTTTTATAATCCGTCCTGCGCAGCAGGACACCTCAATTATGCATTATGCATTATGCATTATGCATTAAATAACCCCGCCTATGGCATAACGCCACGGGCAGGGGAAGCATTCTGTACGGCAAGCCGGTCAATGACGAGCTCGTTCACCTCATCTTAAATACCCAATTAAAAGTAAGTCATTTCCCCCTCCCATAGAGGGGGTTCGGTGAATGAACGCTTGCCGTTTTTTTATCAGGCTATCTTGTGACTTGCTCGCCCCGAGGGGGTTTATCCAAAGGCAGGTCTGCACTTCGCAGAACGCTGCCCCATAATAAATAACCACATAAAAGTATGTCACATATACCGGGATCGAACCGACCCCTCGGGGATAACGCCTGAGGTCTGCCAAGCTATGCCGCAGCCGGGCTTTGCCCTGCGAGGAATTCCGTGTTAAAAGTATGCTGCGAAAATGCAGGGAAAACGCTTGGCTATAGATATGCAGGCAATAAGGCAGCTTGCTGCGGCGCTCGACCCGGTGCCCTTGCCCCGTTTTACCGGAGCACGGCGTTTCCGTCGTGACGTGATCAAAAGTATGCTGCCGGATAAGAGCGCTCGCAACGCCTGCATATAGATGTAAGAGATCAGAGGTAAGAAGTCAGAACGCCTTTGGCGTTATTTCTAACCCATAAAGAAGTTATTGTCTATCAGGCTGACTTCTTTTTTATCTGAGGGCTTGCCCATGACAAGCACTACGTCAGCCTCTTCACGGGTGTCTACCCTTGTCGCCCACTGACCCTTGAACAGCACTTTCAGATACTTGTCAAGCGAGAAAGCGTTGTTTCGTTTGTACTGGTCGTAGTAGGAGTAGTTGTTGTTTTTGGTCGCTACGCCGTCAAAGACTATCACCCTGTTCTGAACGTCAACATAGCCGTAGTTGAGCATACGGTACTTGCCCTTTAGGTAGCGGGTGAAAAAGCAGTTCTTGGGGTCGTAGAGGGCGACCTCCTCGCCTATCTCGTTTACCGCCATAACGCCCACAAAGCACTCATCTATCTCGGCAAAGGTCTCATAGCCTGCATAGAGGTGAATGTTGGCAGCAAGGTAGTTGACCGAGCTTGCCGCCTTTTCAAGGTCAATGTCAAAATACTCAGCAGCGTCGCTGTGGGTTATGTCGCCGCTGAATACTATCTCGTCGGTCTTGTACTTTGAGTTCCAGCCGACGTTTATGGGGCTGCCGTCAAGCGCCTTGGCAGCGCCGTGCAGGTCTACGTCAACACGCTGAGTGTCGTTCCAGTATATAAAGAAGCGTATGCGCTTTATGTCTGCGGGTATCTTGTATGCAAGCCCTGAGCGTATGTAGCCGCCCTCGCTTGACTTGTCGGTTATGCGCACTGTTGACTGGTCAAGGTCAAACTCGCCCTCGTCAACATACACCTTCTTGCCGCGAATGGGGGTGTTGCACGCCATAAAGCGGCGCATGAGCAGCTGGTTTATCATAATGCTGAGTATCATCGCTTCGTTGAAGCGCTCATCGCTCTCCCACATCTCAGCAGGGCGCTCAAAGTGCGATGCAAGGCTCACAAGCGTCTGGATCTTCAGCTGCGGTGCCTTTTCAAACATCACCTTATATATAAGGTCTGCCTTGTAGCCGTTTCTGAGCAGATAGGTCAGGTGCCTGAGCATTATGCCGGGGCGCTGTGAGTAGTAGCCGATAGCCTCGGGGCTTTTTACCGACACAAGGTACTTAGCCCTTGACTCCCATGAGCGCAGGTCGCCGTTTCTGAAAGAAGCAACAGCGTCCTTATGCTCCTTGCTGCGGGAATACGAGTTAAAGTCTATGAATTTGAGCATAAGTATAGTTCTCTCGCCCTTTTTGTTTGAGAGAATGAGGTTTGCCTTGAAGTCCTCTATGGGGTAGCTTTCAAGCAGCTTGACTATAAGGCGCTTTTGCGATGTCCTGAAATGGAAGCGTGCCCTTGTGAGGGCATAGTCCATGCACTTCCATACATCGCCCGTGTGCTGGCATACTGCGTGCAAAGATGCCAGCTTTCTGTCGCTGTCAAGCTCTTGTGATGTGAATATAGTATTGAAAACATCAAGCAGGTTTTGCTTGAATGTCACCGTCACGCTGCTTATCTGCCCGGGGGTCAGGTTCTTTAGGCACTCGAGTATCATCAGCCTTTCCTTATCGTCCATACGCTCGGTCTTTGAGAGTATCTTCTTATAAGGGGCTGTGAACTTGTCCTTAACATCAATGAGTGCCAGCACCTTGGCGTTTAGCAGCGCAGGGTTCTCGGCGGTCTTTTCGGTCTTTGCGGCCTCGGGCAGCCAGCCCTTTGACACCCTCTGCCCCGTAAAGCTCTCGATGCCGTATGTCGAGAGGTAGTGGAGCATCTGGTGGAAGCGGAATGTCGCCTCGCCCATCGCCATTACCTGATTCGGGAAATCGGGGTACATGGGGTCTGCCTTGACATCGCCTATATACTCACGCACACGGCTGACAAAGCCCTCGCAGCTGTCAGAGCAGGCGAGCGCCGCTATATCCTTCGGGGACAGAGTGTACCCGAGGTTTATAAGCTCCTCGTTTACGGTCATAGCCTTAACGAGCGAGTCGTCTGTCGGCTCACCGCTGCCGGGAATTATCGAAACGAGCCTGAGCTCAGAAAACAAAAGCTGATCGTAATTCATATTCTTATCCCTCCATATCTTAATGATCATTCATTCGTTTATAGGGCACCCTTATTTTGGGTGAGTATTTCAATATACCACAAATCGGAAAAGTTGTCAACGATTTGTTGCAAAGTTTACATATTGTTCATAATATACGCCGTCAGACACTCAAAAATCGCTTTTTTAGCCTGCGGAAAATATTGATTTTATTTTAATAATGTGTTATAATGGTGTATAGGTATAGCTTTATGCAATGCATAATGCATAATTCATAATGCATAATTAAGGAGTGCCCTTCGGGCAGTAATTCTAAATCCATCGCCGCAGGCGATACCTTAATTATTCATTATTCATTATTCACTATTCACTATTCATTATTTCCGGGTGAGGCTTATGAAAAGAAAAAGCAGGATAGTTACAATAATACTTGTCATAGCCATAGCCCTTATTGCAGCTATCGCTATGGAGATAGCGCTGGTGTTCAGGCTCACCTCGCAGCAGACGAAAGAGTCGGGCACATACAAGCTCGAGGCGATAGGCGGCGAGCTGGAGGACACCATAAGCATAGCAAAGCAGAACGTTATGCGCTTAGCCCTTGACGTTGCGCCCTATATGGACGAGCTTGATGACGGGCGCATAGCGCTTACCGACTACATATACAAAAAGCAGAAGGAAAACTATGACAGCACCGGCGGCGTGTGCTTCAACACCTATGTGGGCAGCCCCGACTGGTATATAATCCCCGATTTCTCAGAGCCGGGGGATTACAGGATAGCTGACCGAAGCTGGTACAAGGGCGCTGTGCGTGCCGACGGCGAGGTCTATGTCACCGACCCTTACATCGACGCTATGACGGGCAACATCTGCTACACCGTGTCGATAGTGCTTGATGACAAGAAAACGGTAGTCGCAAACGACTACACCATGGAGAGCATACAGCGGCACATAAACAGCATCTACAAAGACGGCAACAAGAACGCCGTTATCGTCACCGAGGAGGGTATAATAGCCGGGTGCAGCGACGAATCGCTCGTGGGCGGCAGCCTTGCAAAGGAGATGCCCGACTATGCGGCGATATTCTCACTTGCAAAGAGCAGCGACGGCACTGTTACTTCATCGCAGGGGGGCGAGAACCTCTTTGCGACGCACTCGGGCTTCGGCTGGTACCTTATAGTCAGCGAGAACAACTGGACGCTCTACAAGACATCGTATATACAGATGCTTGCGATGATAGGGCTTTCGATGCTGATATTTGCGGTAGTAATAATCATGTGCATATCAAGCGCACGCTCGGCAAGGCTCGCAAAGGACGCACTGGAGTATAAGGAAGAATTCCTCAAAAGCATAAGCTCGCAGCTTCAGGAGCCGCTCAAAAAGATAATATCGGCTTCAAGCAGCGAGCAGGAGCGCACGGCAGCCGATTACAGGCGTGACCTTGAAAGCATAAGAGAGGCGGGCAGCAGGCTTTCCGAGAAGATAGGGGAGATACTTTCCTATTCGAGCATCGTCAGGGGTGAGAAGGAGCTGCGTGAAAGACAGCGCCACAGCGAGATAAGGCTCAGCAAGCACTTCCGCACGATAATCCTGCTGGCGCTTATGCTCGTTATGGGCATATGCGTTTATATAAACATAACCGCTACCTTCCGCTGGGGCAAGGGCAGAATGCAGCGTGAGGTGACATCATATGAATACCAGCTCTCCGAGTGGATAAACACACAAAAGAGCATACTCGATATGTTCTGCACCTACGTATCTACCGAGCCTGAAAAGCTCGACGACTACGAGGGTGCTGTCAAGTGGCTCGACGATATAACCAAGCAATACCCCGAGATATCGGTAACATACTTTACCAACCCCGACAGGGAGCATACCGTTATCATGAACAACGGCTGGCAGCCCGACAAGGACTGGCACGTTGAGGACAGGCAGTGGTACAAGGACACCCTCGCCTCTGATGAGGGGTGGAGCATATCCTCACCCTACTACGATGCGCAGACGGGCGTTTACTGCATGACCTTCTCAAAGAGAGTATACGATGACAAAACGGGCGTGTTCCTGGGCATTTTCGGTATCGACTTTTATATGGACAAGCTCATAGGCATTATGGATAACAGCTACTCCGAAACGGGGTATGCCTTCCTTGCAGATGCGGGGGGCGAGATAATAAACCACCCCTACGGCAGCTATCAGATGACCGATGAGACCTCTAAAAACATCATAGAGCTGCCCTACGCAAAGGCAGATAACAACGGCGAGAATGTGTGCTTTATCAAGGACTATGACGGCAGCTACAAGACGCTCATAGCTACCAAGAACAGCAAATCAAGGTTCACCGTATATGTTGTCAAGGATATATGGGTGGTATACAGAGATGTTCTGATATACGGCACTATATGCTTTATTGTGCTTGTGGTGTGCATTGTTATCGTATATAAGGTCATGACACGGCTAATAGCCTTGCAGGACGCTGCGAATGAGAAGCTCAGGGAATCCGCCGATGCGGCTATCGCTGCCGATGCGGCAAAGAGCAGCTTCCTCGCACAGATGTCACACGAGATAAGAACGCCCATAAACGCCGTGCTCGGTATGAATGAGATGATACTGCGGGAGAGCCATGATGAGCATATAAAGGACTATGCCGCCGATATACAGAGCGCAGGCAGAACGCTTTTATCGCTCATAAACAGCATACTCGACTTCTCGAAGATAGAGGACGGCAAAATGAAGATAATACCCGCAGAATATGACACTGCGGCGATGATACACGACCTTGTAAGCTCGATAGCACCGAGGGCAGAGGCAAAGGGGCTTACCCTTTCGGTAAATGCCGACATCGAGCTGCCACGCAGGCTTTTCGGTGACGATGTGAGGTTAAAGCAGGTGCTTATGAACCTGCTTACAAATGCCGTCAAATACACCGAAAAGGGCAGCGTTACCCTCACCCTGCGCCCCGAGAGCTATGAGGGCAGCAAGGTAAGGCTCTATGCCGAGGTAAGGGATACGGGAATAGGTATCAGGGAGGAGGACATAAAGTACCTCTTTGACAGCTTTACCCGCATAGAGGAAAAGCGCAACCGCAACATCGAGGGCACAGGCCTTGGCATGAGCATAGTCACAAAGCTGCTCGAGATGATGGGCAGCAGCCTTGAGGTAGAGAGCGTTTACGGCGAGGGCTCGGCTTTCAGCTTTGTGATAGAGCAGGGCATTGCCGATGATGCCCCCATGGGCGATTACAGAGCAGGCATTGCCGCAGCGGGCAAGCCCATAAAGACCTCGGGCAGGCTGAATGCGCCGACAGCAAAGGTGCTTGTAACAGACGACAACGCCATGAACTTAAAGGTAGCAGCGAGCTTATTCAGGGTATTCGGCATTGAGGCAAGCCTTGCGCCCTCGGGCAAAAAGGCGATTGAGCTTGTGAAAAGCGAGCGCTTTGACATTATATTCCTTGACCACATGATGCCCGAGCTTGACGGCATTGAAACTCTCGGGCAGATGCGCACCGGCGGGCTTATCGGCAGCGATGTGCCTGTGATAGC
>JAFYET010000348.1 GCA_017544125.1 Ruminococcus sp.
CGCTGATGAGAACAAAACTATCAAAGCTGCAACGCCTGCAACAGCTGCGCCTATTATCTTGCCTGTCTTTTTGCTTCTGTCCTTGATATCTACTACATTGCCGTTCATAATACTTCTCCTTTATCAATGCTTTTTAGTTTCTTTTCGGTCTTTACCACTGCGGCTATGGCGGCTATTATCACCGCTGCGAGCAGAGCGCCCATTATAAGCGCTGCTGTTTGCTCACCCACTCTCGGTGCTGCTATCAGCAGTGATGCGAGCATAAGCACAAGCCCTGCTGCACCCATGACCGCCCACGCCTTGCCGCAGGCTTTGTTGGCGTACTCCCACGCCTCACGGCTTGCCATTGCACGCTTTGTGCGGTAGCCTATCATATAGTTGATAGGCTTCTTTGCGGTATTATACATAAGTATACCGCCCAGCAGGAATATCGCTGCAATGTCAATGCTTACAACTGTCAGTACCTCCATAATATCACCGCCTTTTGTTGCCGTTCGGCTTAGGGCTGCTTTTGCACATCGGTGTCAAGTATCATCTTTTTGCACCCCTTGCAGAAATAGCTCTCTGCCGTGAATGTCGCAATGGTGTAGTGTATGGCAGTAACGCTGCCGATATCCGAGAGGGTATCCCAGATATCAGGCTTTTTGTCGCCTGCCTTCCACCTTACCCTGCACCTGCCGTCGCCCGACAGAATGCCCTTTGTCATCTCTTTGCCACAAAACGGACAAGTCATAATTATCTCCCCTGTGTTTTCCTTTTGGCTTCTTTCTTTTGTCTTATATAGTTTTTTATGTATCTTCGCTCAAAGCTTTATCGCTTGCTTTTCTGCATTCATCACACCTGCCCAGCCCGTCAACAGCCATTAGGGTATATAAGAACCTTATATACTTGGCTATATGCGTTGGGTGTTCATCATGCCCATAGCTGCGTACTGTCACCACCTCGGGCATTTTAGGGTCATAGCCGCTTTTACCGCAGCAGATGCAGGTGTTTATCCATTTTTTATGACCCGGGTATCTGTTAAGATACTCTTGCTTAGGTCCCTGCTTTTTGTGGCGCATATCACACGCCCCCCGCTACCCGTTTATTTCGGAATATAGCCTGTAGGCTTCGTTTTTGAGTATCGCCGAGCGGTAGGCAAGAAGCATTATGGCAAGTGCCTTTTGCAGCTTATCCCTCACAAGCCCTGTGAACTCCTCGGATATCATTGAATCTGATATCTTCATGACATTCTCGCCGTCGATGCGTATACCCTCGCTGTCATCGAGCTTGAGCACTGCGCTGCACAGCAGGTCAAACAGATCCTTATCGTGCAATATATCATCGCTCTCGTCCTCGACCTCGCCGTTGATATAGCGCATGAGCTTTACGATATCCTCCAGCTTCATTGCCGCACGCAGCACGTTTATCAGAAGTATACGTGCCACCTGCTTTTCGGTGTACTTCTTGTTTTTATTTGAAGCCACCCAGCCCCGTTTTATCCAGTTTTGTATGGTCGAGCCCTCCAGCCCTGTGAACCTTGCCAGCTGTGAGAGCGTAACACCGCCCGTCGCCGAAAGTATAGGTGCTATCAGCGCATCAAACGCCTGACCCTGCCTTATCCTGTCCTTTGCCCAATCAGTAAGCGGGAGGACTGTTCCCGGAACGTGACTATTCATTTCAGCTCGCCTCCTTATGTGGTCGCTCATCATTTCCTGATGTTGTAATGATTATACCACAAGTTCACGTGAACCGCAAGTATGAATTTATGATTGTTTTGAATGGTTTGAAGAGAATTTTGAAAATATCTCTTGTTTTCTCGTGAAATCATATATTTTCGGGCGATAGCTCGTTATTGCTCGGGATTTGTTTTGCGTATGTGTCTATACTATATATAAGGTAAGGTTAATTGGGATTTGTGGGGAACAAAAACACAAAAAGGTTTTGGGGTCAAGCCCTTTTCCTTAAAAAGGGCTTGCAGGGACGGGGGCAGAGCCCCAGCAGGGTTTGGGGCAGAGCCCCAACGCCGTAGGCGCTTAGGCGGCGAACAAGTAACAAAAACAGCAGAGCGTTTTGATAACAACAGCCCTATAAAGATCGAATTGTTCGCCGCCCCGCCGCAAATGTCGAGGCGGCGCAGC
>JAFYET010000349.1 GCA_017544125.1 Ruminococcus sp.
ACAAATCAATACATTTAAGAAGCCCCCGAGGAAAATCAAAAAATCCTCGGGGGTATAATTTTGTATAATCCGTCCTGCGCAGCAGGACACCTTAATTATGCATTATGAACGCATTATCCGCTTTGCGGAAAACGCTATGCATTATGCATTATTAGAGGGTGCCTGCTCTTTCATGACCGCAAGCGCTGTCTTTATGCCGTCAACGGCAGCTGACATTATGCCGCCTGCGTAGCCTGCGCCCTCGCCGCAGGGGTAAAGCCCTGCAAAGGTCAGCGATTGCCTGCTCTCGTTTCTTGTTATGCGAACGGGGGAGGATGTTCTTGTCTCGGGGGCCGTGAGAAGCGCCTCACCGTCACCGAAGCAAGCCATTTTGCGTGAAAAGCTCTGTATGCCGGTTTTGAGCATATCCGTCACAAATGCAGGGAAGAGCTTATGCATATCCGCCGCCTCCACGCCCCGTGAATAGGTGGGGGTTATTTTGTCACTGAGCATTGCCTTGCCTTCAAGCAGACCTCTAACCGAGCAGGCGGGGGCTTTTTCGCCTGTGAGGGCGAAGGCACGCCGCTCTATCTCACGCTGAAACCTTACCCCGTCAAGCACGCCTTTTCCGAAATCATCGGGTGTGACCGAAACTGCAACTGCGGCGTTGGCGTTCTCGCCGTCACGGGCAAACTCGCTCATGCCGTTTGTGACGGTGCTGTTTTCCTCGCTCGCAGCCGGCACAACATAGCCGCCCGGGCACATACAGAATGTGTAAACGCCCCGCCCCTCGTTGTTTCGGTATGATAGCTGGTATTCGCCCTTTGGCAGAATAGGGTCGCCTGCGTGAGCGCCGTAGAGCGAGCGGTCAACATCAGCCTGCCTGTGCTCTATCCTCACGCCGACAGAGAATGGCTTCGGCTCCATAAAAATATCCTTGTGGGCAAGCATCTCAAAGGTATCCCTTGCGCTGTGACCTATTGCGAGGATAATGGCAGAGCATTCAACACGGCTGCCGTCAGAGAGGGCTGCAATTATTCCATTGGGCGTTGGCGTGATGTCGGTGAGCGCTGTTTCAAACCTTACTTCGCCGCTGAGGCGTTCGGTCTCGGTGCGTATGTTTTTTACCACCTCACGCAGCTTGTCTGTACCGATGTGGGGCTTTGCCTTGTGCAGTATCTCCTCGGGTGCGCCGAATGTCACAAGCTCTCTTGTAACCAAAGCGCACAGCTCGTCGCCCGTGCGGCAGGTGAGCTTTCCGTCAGAGAATGTGCCTGCGCCCCCCTCGCCGAACTGTATATTCGATGAGCTGTCAAGCTGCCCGCCGTTTGCGTAATTCTTAACGGCGGCTATGCGCTTGTCCATCGCAGCACCACGCTCGATTATCAGCGGCGAGTAGCCGTAGCGTGCAAGCATAAGCCCTGCAAACATTCCCGCAGGTCCGTAACCGACTACCAGTACTCGTCCGTTTTTACGTACAGTTCCTATCTCAGGCGAAAGGCTTCCCCTGACGGCATATGATGTGTTTTTGTATTTCTTTGTAAGCTCACGCTCTGCCTTTTCTGATGACAGCGTTACGTAGACAGAACTTACAAGCAGTATGTTTCGGTTATCCCTCGCATCAATAGATGTCTTGTGTATATCAGCACTGACAATGTCGCCACGTTTAAGGCGCACTGAGCCCAGCGCCTTGGCGATGATGCCCTCCTTATCTGTGCCGAGGGGGGTCTTAATACTGTTTATGATAAGCGGCATATCTATTATCCTCTCATAAAAACAGCCCCGTTTTCACAGGGCTGTATTGTTTTATGTGCTTATTGTTATCTGAATCTCGTTTGTGCCTGCGCCCCATATGTTCTTGTATTTTGATGAGTATATGGTGGCATTCTTTATCATCGAGCCTGCCGATGTGCCTAAGTCAGAAAGGTCGATCTGCGCTGTCAGGTCACTTGCCTTGAGCTGCTTGATCACATCTTCGGGACCGTAAATCACAACATCTGTCAGCTTGCCGGTATCAAAGCTCACGCTCTTGCTTGTGGGCTTGTTGATGACCTCAAACTGTGATTTCGGTATCTCGAATACCTTTGATGTCAGCCCCTCTTTATCGAAGGTGACGTTCACGCTCGAAATGCCGTCAGCCGATGTCTCGCCTGCGCTGTATGGTATCTCAAAGGTGTATATCTTGTCAAGATCGACCTCCGACAGGGGGATAGTGCCAACCGTTATATCCTCCTCGCTCTGGTCGTCAAGATCGGATGTGAGTATGGATATGGGGTTCTCGCTGATGTTATATTTGAGCGTTGACAAATCAAAGCCCGTGGGCACGCCCGTGAATTCTACTTTAAGGTTGCCCGTCTTTTTCTTGAATATCGGGAATGACAGTGTGTATTCCTCATCGGGAAACTGGTAAAGGCTGCTGTCAAGCGTGTCGTCGTTCTTATCATAAAGCACTATCTTGTTTGTGGTGATATTCTTGTCATCAGACAGGCTCTGTGTAGTGTCAACTACCGCATATGCCTTTGCTATCTTTGCAAGGTCATTGTCAGCGCCGGTAATGCTTATCTTTGAGGGGGCGCATGAAACGCTGCCCAGCGAATAGCCCTCCTCAGCAGAGATGTTGGGCGCACTGGGGGTCAGGTCAAATTCCTTTGAGGTTATCGCATCAAACTGCACCTCCACCGTCTCGGGGGAGATGGAAAGGATAGACACCTTATCCGATGAGTGTGTGCTCTTAACATCTATATCGAGCTTGTAAGTGCCTTTCTTTGTGACGGAGGAAACATCGACCGTCGCTGTAAGGTCATTTTTAGTATAGCCGCCTATCTCGTAGTTCATGCCCTCAATGACAACGTCAACGTTCATATCCTTGAAATTGAGCGCTGAGAGCCCCTTTTCTTCGGCTATCGTGCCGCTAAGTGTAAAGTCAACGGGCACGTTTGCAACAGTTTTGCTGATCGTCGGGTACTGGGTTATAGAGAGTATCAGCCAGATGATGATAGCAAGCACTATCGCCAGTATTCTCTGACCGAGGTCTGAGCCCAGCTTTGCGGCAAGCCCCTTGCCCTTTACTTTTTCCATTTAGACATCACCCTCCCCGCAAAAGTGTTCTTCTCCTTGCCGGAGGTGTCCTGCTCAGTCTCGGCAAAAAGCCGTGTGCGCAGGAGTTTTTTAAGGCTTTCTTTCGAGAAGCCCCTTGTCAGCTCGCCGTTCTCTGCAACCGAGATGGTGCCTGTCTCTTCCGAAACGACTATTACCAAAGCATCGGAATTCTCACTCATGCCAATGGCAGCTCTGTGGCGTGAGCCAAGCTGCTTTGCTATAAGCTCTTCCTTCTGGGGCTTTGGCAGAAAGCACCCTGCTGCGAGTATCATGCCGTCACGCATTATAACAGCGCCGTCATGCAGGGGAGTGTTCGGGAAGAAGATATTCCCGAAGACCGCTGCCGAGGGGGTGCAGTTGAGCACCGTTCCCGTAGCTATCTGCTCGCCGAGCCTTGTTTTCTGCTCAATTATTATCAGCGCACCTGTCTTTGTTGATGACAGGTCAGCACTTGCATCGCATATGGCATCTATCGCCTCGTTCCACTTTTCGTGCAGCAGGTCATCTTCATTCTGCGAGAAGAACGAGCCGAGCTCTGTCACCCTTGTGCGGCCTATCTTCTCGATTATCCGTCTAAGCTCCGGCTGGAAGAGGATAATGATAGCAAGTATTCCCCACTGGAAACAGTTTTTAAGTATAAAGCGCATAGTCTGCAAATTTGCAAATACGGCAATAAGGTATGCACCCACAAGCACGATGATACCCTTAATGAGCTGCTGCGCCCTTGTCTCCCTCACAAGCCTTATGCCATGGTAGATAAGGTATGACAGCAGTGCCATATCAATTATATCGGTGATCCTTATCGATACGAGCACGTTCCATATCGACTGGATGATATTATCAAACATAGCTAACATCCTTTTACTTCAAGCTATAACTTCACATAATACTATTGTAACATAATTTTATAAAAAGTACAAGGGGTAATTTTAAATAAATTACAAAAATTAGTGGCTTTTAAGGCATAAAAAGCAACAGCCTGCGGTTTCATATCACCGCAGGCTTTCTTATCAGAGCATGACCCTGCCCGATGCCAGCTTATCTATCTCATTTATCAGCTGTGTTACCTGCCGCCTGTCGTTGAATGCCGAGGGCGAAAAGCGCACGGCACCCGTCAGCAGCGTGCCTAAGCTGTGGTGCGCAAGCGCCGAGCACTGCAAGCCGCCCCGCAGCGCAAAGCCACGGGAGTTAAGATACTCGCTCACCTGCTCGGAGGAGTATTCACCGATGTTGAATGACACTATCGGCGCATAGCTTGCCTTTTCATCACGGTAGACGGTTATGCACTCATGGCGTTTAAGGGCTGAAAGCAGCTGCTCGCAGAGGGCAGTTTCGTGGGCTTTTATCTTCGGTTGGGTCTTTAGGTTTACAAAGTCGATCCCCTTGCCAAGCCCCATTATGCCCACGGTATTTACCGTGCCGCTTTCGAGCTTTTCGGGCATTATATCGGATTGTGCAAGCTCGGCAGATGTAGCCCCGGTGCCGCCCTCGATGATAGTCGATAGTGGGAAAGCCCCGTTGGTTATCAAAAGCCCCGTTCCCGTAGGTCCGTAAAGCCCCTTATGCCCCGAGGTGCAAATAAAATCCATTCCGTCATCAAGTGTGATGCCAAGTACGCCGCTTGCCTGGGCGCAGTCGCAGACGAAGGCGCAGCCGTGCTCGTGGGCAAGCCCTGCAAGAGCTTTGTAGGGCGTTATCTGCCCTGTGACGTTTGATGCGGCGGTGCAGATGATGCATTTGGTGTCGGGTCTTATCAGAGCGGCGAAGTTTTCGACTGTCTTTTCATCGTCAGCCTCGACCCTTGCTATGCTGTAGCTCACACCCCTGTTTTTATAAAGGCTGTAAACCGGGCGTGATGCCGAATTATGCTCAAGCGAGGATATGACAGTATGCCCGCCGTACTGCAAAAGCCCTTTTATCGCCATATTGAGCGCATAGGTGCAGTTGGTGGTGAATGCCACATTCTCGACCTCTGCCTTAAAGAGCCGAGCCGCCTTTTCACGCACGTTATACACCTGAGCGGCAGCTGCTTTTGATATCTCATGACCGCTGCGCCCCGGGTTGCCCCCGAAGCGCTCGACGGCAAGCGCCACAGCGTTTCGCACCGTCTGGGGCTTTGGGTAGGTGGTGGCTGAGTTGTCAAAGTTTATCATCGCCCTCACCCCTTTAGAATGTTTTTGTGGGGTATGCCGTTTTGCTCGAGTATGCGTATTATCTCCCTCGGGTCTTTTCTGACCGAGAGTGAGTAGCCGCAGCCTGTTCCTAAGTTCTTCGGCGTTCTCACTATATCGCAGTATATGCCTTTATCTTCAAGCAGGCGCTTTGCCTTCATAGCGTAGGTTATTGATGTCATGGCTATCAAGCTGTTTTGCACGTGTCTCACCCTTTCTGTTTGAGTTTTTTACAGTATATGCAA
>JAFYET010000350.1 GCA_017544125.1 Ruminococcus sp.
GAAAGCATCAAGCAGGTTGATATAGCCGGGCTTGCCGTTGAGAACCTCGATGGGGAGGTCTTTTCCGTCCTCCATAAACACTCTTGACGGCTTCTGATTGGGGTTACAGCCGTATTTGAGCAGCATTTCGTTTGCCATATTTTTTACCTCCTGTTAGTTTATCGTCATATTTTTAAGTTGTTCTTCGTTTCCGAAGAATACATTCATATCTATGTTTTCTTCATCGCCCGAATAGCCTTCGAGCTTGTTATCATCAGCATACTGCCAGAACACCCATTCATCTGCGAAAAATGGTTTGATGTATACATTTCTTATCCATAGTGGGTATCGCTCAAGCTCAGTACCCTTGATGTATTTTCTGTAACTCTTGCCGGTAGCATAGATCACAGGCTTTACACCGTAGTGCTCCTCGAGCTTATCTGCCATTGCGATGACTTCGGGAATTACATCTTCTTTGTCTTTTGGGTCAGAGAAATAGTCACCGTAGTATTCAAGGTCTATCACAGGCGGGAGCATACCGCTGCGCTTGGGCACAGTTTTTATAAAATGCTCGGCTTGTGAGACACCGCTGCTGTCAAAGCTGAAAAAGTGATACGCACCGATATACAGCTTAGTCTTAAGCGCTTCACTCAGGTTGCATTCAAACCTTTCATCGGTATAGCTGCTGCCCTCAGTGGCTTTGATATAAGCAAAGTCAATATCCTGCGAGCTTAGCTTTTGCCAGTCAACAGTTCCCTGATAGTTTGAAATATCAACGCCTCTGAGCTTATAATCATCAGAAAACAAACCGTTTAAATGTATGACCTTGAAAAAGCACAGCGCAAGGAAAGCTATACATAAAGCAAGACAAATACAGATGATGATAACAGCACGCTTCAGGGTCTTGCTCATTATTTTGAATACTTATTAACTATCTTTGATACAGCCTTGCCTGTCTCGATGTCAATAAATCTTACAAAAAGAGAAACCTTGTTATCTTCGTTGAGTGCTTCCCACAGCTTTGCTGTGAACTCGTCGATATTGTTGGGAATAGCGACCTTCTTGGGCTCGCCCTCAAAGCTCGGCAGGGGAGAACCGTCACCCATGTATGTGTGGATAAAGTGGCCAACACCGTTTAAGGGATTAGAATATGTGAAAGTAAATCTCTCGACACAATCGGGGTTGCCGTCAGCTGATTTGAGTATGCTCATAGCATAGTTGTACTTTCCGTCGCCTACGTGCATTATGCCTGAAATTCTCGGTGTGTAATTAGGCTCATCGTCCTCATACTCTCTTGTGCGCAGGCTCTGCTCAAATGTCTGCTGCTTGTCCATAAGCTCATATATAGTGTCTGTCTGGTCGCCGTTTGTTACTATTGTCTTGTTGCCTAAAACTCTTACAGGCGAGTATATGATAAGGTGCGGGTCTGAGAGCTTGCTGGGGTCTGCTGCCTCGGTCTTTATGCCGTCCTCAGTTTCGGTAAATACTCTGTTTCTCGAGTTTACACTTCTGCCCATAATAAAGTATGCAGTAACAGCGCTCTTTCCGTCCTCAGACTTGCCTATAACTATTCCTCTTCCGGGGTATGAGTTGCTTTTAAGCTCCTCGTAGATGTCAAGCTGTTTCATTCTTTTTCCTCCTCAATATCGTTGTCATATTCCATTTCGTAAAGCCCCCACTTTTCGTCTTTAAACTCAAAGCAGTCTTTAACGTGGTTCTTGACCTTGAAGCCGCTTGAAAGATAGCAGTGATATGCGGCATCGTTGTTTTCAAAAACGCCCAGTGTGACCTTTCTGACACCCAGTATATCTGTTGCATATTCAAGCGCCTTGCGGATCATTTGCTTGCCGAAGCCCTTGCCTCGCTTTTCGGGCGAGACTATTATAAAGCCCATATGTACGCTGCTCTTTTCAAAATCAAGCATTCTGAATATAAAATGACCCGATACTCTGCCTTTTTCATCAAGGGCGGTCATCATAAACGCATCATTTTCACGCTCAAAGCCGTAGTGCCTTGAAACTATCTCCTCACCTTTGAGAGGATAGCTGTATCTGCCGGCTGTGAACATCATAAAGGCTTTCTCGTCTTCGCCTATCCAGCGGGATACCTCTTCAGCATCCTGCGGTTTAAAGGGTCTTAGTCTAACCATTTTTCATACCTCACAGGTCAACGTAAGCCCTGCCGTCCTTTATCGTTATCCTGCCCTCGCAGAAAAGCGATACAGCCTTTGGCAGCAGCTTCCATTCTACGTTTTCCATAATGCGCCTTTGTAATGTCTCGGGCGTGTCGTCGTTTTTTACATCGACAGTTTCCTGTAATATTATCGGCCCGCCGTCGCACACTTCTGTTACAAAGTGAACGGTAGCGCCGGATACCTTAACGCCGCTTTCAAGCACAGCCTCGTGAACGTGCAGCCCGTAAAAGCCCTTGCCGCAGAAGCTCGGTATAAGCGCCGGGTGAACGTTCATCATCTTGTAAGGGAACGCCCTGCATACCTGTTCGTCAAGTATAGTCATAAAGCCTGCATACACAACGAGGTCGGCCTTTTCTTCAACAAGCGCATCTTTCATAGCCTTTGAATACTCGGCAATGTCGGAATAATCCTTCCTTGCGAGCACCCTTGTCTTTATGCCTGCATTCTTTGCTCTTTCAAGAGCATAAGCGCCCTCTTTTGAGGAGATGACACAGGTTATCCTGCCGCCTTTGATATCGCCACTGTTCTGCGAGTCGATAAGCGCCTGCAAATTAGTGCCGCCGCCTGATACGAGAACAATGATATTCTTCATTTTTTCACTCATTAAAAATGCTCCTTAAACTCAAGCAACACCATACAGATATTTTCCGTATAGTGTCACTCAAAGTAGTATTATCAGCAGATAATTACGCCCTCATCGCTGCTAACGAGCTCGCCGAGAACATATGCATCTTCACCGGCAGCCTTGATAGCGCTTATGGCAGCGTCAACATCGTTCTTATCAACAACAACTGTCATGCCGACACCCATGTTGAAGGTGTTGAACATATCTCTTTCGGGAATGTTGCCCGTCTTGGCGATAACGTCAAATATCGGCAGCACCTGTACAGCGCTTCTCTCAATCTTAGCCGAAAGCCCCTTGGGGAGCGAGCGGGGGATATTCTCATAGAAGCCGCCGCCTGTGATGTGTGATATACTCTTGACATTTACCTTGTTAATAAGCTCCATAACAGCCTTAACATATATCCTTGTAGGTGTAAGGAGAGTCTCACCGAGTGTCTTGCCAAGCTCGCTGTAATGTCTTGCAAGGTTCTGCTCGTTTACGGTGAAAACCTTTCTTACCAGCGAGAA